>JAAYSW010000223.1 GCA_012523875.1 Clostridiales bacterium | reverse complement strand
TTTAGGTTATCTAACGCCAGTGGAATATAGAGGGTTAAACACTCTGAAATCAGCTGGATAAGAACTGTAGTTAAAGTAATTTCTTGTTCGGAGTAATTTTGTCCAAAAAAGGGTTGCCAATCCATCTCAGTAAGGAGGATATGGCAAGATTAGTTAAAGTGGGATTGTTACATGATGTTGGAAAAGCAAAAATCCCACCCCAGATTATAAATAAGCCTGGGAAGCTTACTGATCAGGAGTTTGAAATAATTAAGCTCCATCCCGTTTTTTCCTATGAGATTGCAAAAAAATCTAATGAAAAAGATATCGATATCTTAAATGGCATCAGGGGCCACCATGAAAAAATTAATGGTACTGGATATCCTGATAACTTAAGATATAATGAGATATGCTTATTTGCAAGAATTACTATAATTTCCGATATATACGATGCTATGGTTTCTAAGCGTGTGTATAAGGATGCACACTCACCTTTTGAAGTGCTGGATGAGTTTTCACAAGGACGATTTTCTAACCTGGATATGGAACTTGTTAATGCCTTCCTTAGCAATATGCCGATTGAACTTTTAGATAAATTTGTACTATTATCCGATGGCTCAATTGGAAGGATAATCTATATTAACCCCAATAATTTTATGTATCCCATTGTTGAGGCTCAAGGAGAAATCATCCTTACAAATGAAAGGTTAAAATGTGTATCAATGTATAATGCTTAATTCTAGGGCTTAATTTATTTTTTGGTAGGCTGTGCTGGCTTCTTTACAATAATCGTTAGAACAATCGATACTACTGCTGCAACAGATGCTATTACAAATGCGGGAAACATTAAGTTTATATCCGCCTCAGCAAGGTTTTTAAAATACCCTGCAATGAACGATGACGCAACTGCACCTACGCCAAAACCTATAAGAACCATACCATAGTTAGTTGCCATATATTTTGATCCAAATAAATCTGATGTGAATGCTGGGAATGTGCTTAAAAATCCACCATAGAAAAGACCTATCAGACCTATTAGCACATAAATTAAATATCCTGTTGCAAGGTTTACGCAGAGAGACAAAATAGCCGTCCCACAAAGTAGTAATATTATTGTTCTCTTCCTACCCAACTTATCCGATACCCATCCCCAAAAAAGTCGACCAAATGAGTTGAACATAGAGATTACTAAAACACCAACAGTAGCAGTTGATTCCATCCCTTTAGCTATTGCTATTGGCTTTGCAAATCCTATCATCATTAATCCACCCATGCACGCAAGCATTAGAGCAAATGTTATCGCATAAAACTGTGGCATTTTTAAAACTTGCCCTGGTGAATAGTCATAAACTGAATTACTTGAACCTGATGCTGGTGGAGTATAACCCTCTGGTAGATAATCCTTTGGTGGGTTTTTAATAAATATGCCACCTGCTGTGCAAACAACTAAAAAGACTATACTTAAAATTGCAAATGTTTTTAGCTCTCCAACTCCTGTTCCACCAAACCCACTAATCAATCGTTCAACAATTGGAGTAAATATTACTCCCCCAAAACCTAATGCTGAAACTATTATTCCTGTTATAAACCCTCTTTTATCAGGATACCATTTTTGTGCACAAGCAATTGTTGTTGAATATGTAAAGCCCATACCAAATCCACCCAGCACTCCATAAGTTAACCATAGCAGATATGGTGTGGATGATGTAACAAATGATGCACCCATAAACCCTGCTGCTAAAATTAATCCACCGATGATAACGATTTTTCTAGAGCCGTATTTATCCTGAAGTTTTCCTCCTACAGTGCTTCCGATTGAAAGCGTTGCAAGCAATAATGAAAAGGTTAATCCAGCTTTAGCATTATCGCCATTAAATATACTAATAGATATTCCAGTTTGAAAAATGCTCCAGATATATGCTATACCTAGGCAAAGTTGTATTGCTATCGCAGCAATAACTGGCATTACTCGGCTGTTTCTTGTACTCATTTTTTCCCCCATTATTTTAATATTTATATATATAAATATTACTATGCTTTATCTTGTAAATCAAGCAAATAAGCTATAACATTTTTTATTTAAGATATAATCTTTATATATATCAAATTGCTTGTACCCTTATCAATCTCAATAAAACAACCTTGCATTCCCTATTGGAAGTGCAAGGTTACTTTTGGTTGATATAGTTTTCTAAATAATACCATGATTCAAGCAAGAAGCTTGTTAAGAAAATACATAATACCATATTATAAACTAAGGATTTGTTCTATTAATAAATAATTTTAATTAAGTATTGGTACCTTAAAACCCCCATATTTGTCGCCAAAGTAGCCAACGTACAAAATCTTCAGGAGAATTTGGGAACATCGGGAACACTGGAAAACCATGAGGTCTGCATCCGTGCCTACACGGATACTGCCTACGTGGATTCCTATGCCTTCTCCTATTAGGGCCCATTACACGCATCGCTGGTAATACATCGACATCATCGAAATCATTAAATTCCCCAAAATTATCAAACATCATATCCATATCATTCGGATTCATTTGCATCGGGTATAAATCATTATCCGTGAAATCCATTGAGTTGATAGCATTTTGTGATAAACCAACACGTTCCAAAATTTCAAAAACAATTGAATCAATCATATCATCATCTAATTCAATACCCTTTAATCTGTCTGCCATATTGTCAATGTATGGTTTTACCCTATTGTAAAGATCAGAATACATACTACTCATACCTTG
>JAAYSW010000222.1 GCA_012523875.1 Clostridiales bacterium | reverse complement strand
ATTGATATTTGAGAAATAATTGAATCTGATGCTTCACTATATTGTTTTTCTATTTCATTACGAAGTTCTACTCCATCCAATATCCCTAGTTTTATAAAAGAAAATATATTTATTTGTTCTCCATCATCAACAGTAACGCCCATATGTTCTGCTAAATCTGACAAGGTCATCCCCTGTATATCCATATGTTGAGAAAACATATCCAAAGTCATTTCATCATCGAACATTGAAAATGTTAAGATTGATAAAATTGGCTTTTCTAAAACTTGCCTTAAATTATTATTATCTTTTTTTAAAACATATATTGTACTGTTCCCTGAAGGCTTATATTTCTCATTGAAAAGTCTATGCTCAAAATTTGTTAAATCTCCCATATCAACTCTATTATAAGAATAGTTAAGCTGTTCCTTTTCATCATTTGTCATGAACAATTGAAGCTTATGAAACCCATCTTCAGAAATAATCTCTGGGACACCCTCTTCAATGCCCCCTTGCTGTATTCCAATATTCACTATATCAGAAGTATAGCCCGGCAGCGATAAATCACAATTTGCCTGAATTATTAATAATACAACAATTAATAGTACATATGCCCATGATTTTTTTAAAAATTTAATTATCTTCAGCAAAATTCCTTACCTCATTTTCCATTATATTATATAATTTATATGATAGCCTAATAAATGTTTCTATATCCTCTTTTCCCATAGCCGAAAAGACCCTATACATATATTCATCCATAACCCTCTTAGCTTTATCAAACTTCTTTTGCCCCTCTTTTGTTAATAAAACGAAGGTGTTTCTACGATTATTTTTATCAATAACCCTCTCAACATATCCCTTTGTTTCTAACGATTTAAGTTTTTTTGACACAGCAGGAACTGATATCCTTAATTCCTCCGCCAAATCTGATACATTAATTTGCGGAGCATCCACATTGTTTTGTATGCGATTAATCACCTTAAACATATGATAATCTGAATGATTTATTTCTTTTAACAAGAAAAAATTAAGTTTTTTTATCTTTTTCAATAAATTAAACAGTTGCTCCTTGTGGTTCCCGTTTTCCATGATACCTCCATAAATACATCTAGATAATTAGCTTAACTTAGTTAACACTTAACCTAGTTAAGTATAGCTAATTTTTAATACTGTGTCAATACTTTATTAATAACTTGATAGCTTTTTAACATAGAAACTTACTAACAAAATAATAAAAAAACAAGGTAAAATGCATAAAATCTTACCCTGTTTTTCTATATTATTTAAAAATATTATTGGGATAGTATCACTTATTAATAAAATAAGAATGGCTAACCACCATTATTATATTCACAGTACGGCATATAAATTTGTTTCCCATGCTGGAATATATTGTTGACGCCTTATATATAGTTTATAGTCTGGACGCAATGAGTTAATGAGTAATGGTAATGCAAAGATATCCTCATTCCTGTGATATAACGAAATCATCAACTTTGGGGCATGGTGTGCAATTGTATGGCATGCTCCCCAAATCGCCTCTAATTCGGAACCTTCAACATCCATTTTTATAAGTGTAGCTTTCTTTTCACCAAGCATATTATCAACTGAAATAGCTTGCATCTTAGCACCTGACCCAGAAACCGTAGACTGACGACCTGCCCTAGCAGCAAACGGAACTTCAGTATCAATACTCCATGCAACTGCATTAATTGTATTTATCCTTCCCATTCCCTCTATAGATTTCAGCATTTTTTTGTAATTTTTCTTAT
>JAAYSW010000221.1 GCA_012523875.1 Clostridiales bacterium | reverse complement strand
GGGGAAGAATATGATGAAAATAGAGATTCTTTTCCCCGAGTTTTGTAATTTATTTGGGGATATAGGAAATATAAAATACTTAAAAGAGTGTCTACCTAACGAGCAGTTTATAGAAACGTCATTTCAATCAGAGCCAGCATTTGTATCCGAAAATATAGACTTTATATATATGGGGGCTATGACGGAAAGAATTCAAGAAAAGGTTATATCAAAGCTTATGCGACATAAGCTAAGGATTATTGATTTAATTGAAGGGGGAACAGTTTTTCTCTTTACTGGGAATGCAATAGAGATTGTAGGTAGTTATATTGAAGATAGTGGCAGGCGAATTGAATGCATAAATATATTTGATTTTTATGCTAAACGTAATATGATGTCAAGATATAATAGTTTAGTTTTGGGTAAATTTAAAGACATTGATATTGTTGGGTTCAAAACGCAATTTACTATGGCGTATGGAAATAATGAAGATAATCACTTCATCAAAACATGTAGAGGTATTGGTTTTAATGATAATTGTAGCTTTGAAGGTATAGTTAAAAATAATTTTTTTGGAACATACTTAGTTGCTCCAATTCTTGTTTTAAATCCACTTTTTACAAAACATCTCTTTAAGAAGATGGGGATAGAATCGCCGAAAATAGCATTTGAAGATGAAGTGATGGAGGCTTATTATAAAAGACTAGAAGATTTTAGAAACCCCAAAATAAGGATATAAAAAACTCGTAAAGATATTGTTTCTTTACGAGTTTTTTAACAAATTATTAACATAAAATCATATTATGTAGTAAACTGTGCCGTTACTTTTTTAGAATTATATGATAAAATTAATAGAGATAGAAATAAAACATAAAATTTAGAACAAAAGAAAGGAAGCAAGAAATGAGAGTACTAACAAAAAGCATTAACGAAATCAAGGAGGTAAACAGAACAGTTTATGTTGAGGTTCTTGGTAATAATATGGTTACATATAGGATTACCGAAAGCACTATTCTAATTGAGGATGAAGAAAAGCATACATATGGAGTAGAAATTGAGAGTAATTTTGGTGGTGATAGTGTTAAGGAATCTATTACTGATTTTTCTCCTAGTTTATCGGAGGTTGTTGAATTTACCGAAAAGCTAATAAGGAATACCGTCTTTCCTACTTCACTTTATGATATAGCTTTAGATTATCTTGGAACTTGTATATAAAAAGAAGATATACGATAAAATAAATGGTTGTGATGAAAAATCACAACCACTTTTTTATGCACCAAGTACAATCTTACTTATTTCTTTTAAATCGTAATTATCAATTTTATTATCAGAATTAAAATCTGCATTTGCTAAGGAAAAGTTTATTGGCTCATCTTTATTAAGAATATATCTTTTAGTAAATGCAATATCAAGCGAATTCACTTTTCCATCTGAGTTTGCATCGCCATTAGCAGTTATAGGAATGGTATTATAATGCTCTGATAAGCTAATACCATTGCTTCCTAGTGGGATTTGGTGATCGAGGCTAATAAATTTACCCTCATCATTTTGCCATAGTGCTGGCTTAAGAAGTGCATATTTTTCCTCATCCCATTTAGAGAAATTATCATAAATTAAACCACCGGTATCGCCGGAGTTTTCATTAAAACACCAAAAGGTATGATGAATTTGCTCTTCGATTAAATAATCACGGAGGAAAGTCATCCATTTTTCATTATCCCCGCCATCCATAAAGCCACCCCACTCGCCAATGAGTAATGGAGCGATCCCTTCCTCATGCAAGTATGCCCAGTTGTCATACCAGCAATCTTCCATCAGGGTTTCTTGTGTAAATCCTTCATAAAACCAGCTTTGCTCATAAACTAGGGGTCCATAATCATGAGGAGAATAAACTAATTTATTCTGATATTCACCTAAATCAATGGGGTACTCCCTCGCACCACGCAAATTCCCACCCCACCAAGTTGAATGATAGAAGGTAGTATTTGTTGTCCAATCAATTCTTGGTGCAGTCCAATCATAGCCTTCCTTAGGATAAACCTCAGTGCCTTCTATCACAATCAATAGATTTGGGTTTTTAGCAAGAATTCTTTTGCCAGCAGTTTCAGCTACATGCTTCCAATTATTATGATCAGTTGTATTATCCCATTTAGCCATATCATTTGGTGTATCAGCAGTTCCATGCGGTTCATTTTTAATATCAATTGCTAAAATGGTATCATCATCTTTCCAATAATCAGCAAACCATTCTAACGCTTCATACATCATTTCGGTTGTATATACATCGGTATACCAGAGATTAAAAACATGACCAGCAGAGTGGGTTTCAGCACTGTGTATATCAATCATTATTTTTATTCCATATTGCTTACACCATTCCACGGCTTGCTCGAAAAGTTCTTTACTGTTCATACCATCAAGTTCAGGATTTGTAAATTCATTAACCTTAGGCGGAGCAGGGTCAGGATAATCGTTTTGCCATTGATTAAGTATTTGTGTCGAAACGGGCACACGCAAGAAGTTTAAGCCACGATCAGCAATTGCTTTGATAGCATCATGCATATTACAGGACCATACACCATCAAAAACTCCACTTCCAACATTAAATCCAAACCAATTACATCCAGTAATCCAAACTTCATTTCCATACATATCTACAATTTTATTTTCTTTAACATAAAGCCAGTCATCATTAGTTGAATCAATAGTAGCGGCAATCTTAGTATTCGCGGAAGAATTTACTGGAAGACTAAGGGATGATGTAATTGCCACACAGGCTGCAATAGAAACTAATTTTTTTATAATACTCATAAATATATCTCATCCTTTCATAATCTCTGGTTATAGATGCAGCTAAACATTGTGTTTTACTCGGTCATGCACCTCAGATTTTTTAGCATCATTAAACCTATCGACAGTGCCAACTAGATATCCTGTAATTCGTCTTATACGCTGAAATGGTACGTTTTGGAAGTGGTATTTTATATTGACGAAATCTCCATCTAACTCAACATCCATAGTATCAATCGTTCTATTAGGATACTTTTCCCTTCCATTAGCTATATAAGCATCAATTTCCTTGCTGGAAAGCTCACCATTAACTATATTGATTTTTATCATAATTATACCTCCTAATTTGATTTTATT
Organism: Clostridiales bacterium; assembly: GCA_012523875.1. Lineage (GTDB taxonomy): Bacteria > Bacillota > Clostridia > Oscillospirales > Ruminococcaceae > JAAYPV01. The sequence continues at coordinate 765 of JAAYSW010000221.1, read as the reverse complement.
CAAGTAGCATATATTGTGCCTGTTTAATATTATAACACAACATAATGTGATTGACAAGCCTTTTTAAAAAAATAATCAAATAATACAGGAAATAATTAATAATTATTATTTCCTGTATCATATATCATATATAATAAATATCTAGAATCTAAAATCTCTTTCTCCAGCCTTAATTAAATTTAGATACTCATCGAATTTATCACGTACCTTAGGTTCAGTAATATTTTTCCTCTCCTTTTCAATTACATTAAGCGTCAATTTCTTGAATTCATCATCTCCATAATCTAAGGCATATTCAGATAAAGTTAGCATTGCATTTGGCAAACAGCAGTTAGAAATATTTCCTGATTTAGCTAATTGCATAAATCTATCACCTGTTCTGCCTTCTCGATAACAAGCAGTACAAAAACTAGGGATAAAACCATTTTTAAGCAATGTTTTTGCTACATCAGCCTGTGAACGCTCATCCGAAACCTCAAATTGTGCAGTGTCCTCATTACAACCATCACAAGAGTTACACTGGCTTTCTGCATATCCGCCAACACCAGTACATGAACCGCCACTTGCTTGGGAAATGCCAAGTGATATAATTTCATCTCTAAAGTTTTGTTCTTCACGTGTCGAAATAATCATACCCGTATATGGAACAGCAAGTCTTAAAACTGCAATAATAGTTTTAAATTGCTCATCATTAACGATGTATGGATATTGTTCTAATTCAACCCCTTCGGCTGCCTTTAACCTTGGTACAGAAATAGTATGAGG
>JAAYSW010000220.1 GCA_012523875.1 Clostridiales bacterium | reverse complement strand
TTTCTTAGCAAATGTTCGGCTGGCACTAAGTCATCCATGCATATCATTTCCATTTGCAGTCTTTCCTCTTTCGATTTTCTTATCATTTTCCTCACCCCATCCTATTATACCATAAAACATCAAAAAACCCAGCGAAAGCTGGGGTTTTTCGACGGGCTGAATCTGATTGGAAACAATCAGATTTTTCTTTGTCTAAGTATTAGTTGTATATTAAGAGTATATTTTGTTTTATAAATGCTTATAAAGTAAATAAATCACTATGCCATGAAGCTACACTTAGGATATAATAATAATTTAATGCATAAAACTACAAATAAAATGCAGGCCACTCCATAATTAAAGAATAAACCTGCATATCATCTGGATACTACACAATAACAATTTTGCTCCCCAAAGTTGTATAATATATTACTCTGTTTTTGAATTAATATTTTCTTTTTCTTTTCCAGCATTTAATATTGCTAAATCGTGAAGAGTTGTGTTATCCACATAATTATTAATAACATCATATAGACCATTCCAAAAACCTATAGTTTCACATATATCACATCTCTCACATTGATTAGTATCATCCTGCAAGCAGGCTACAGGCACTAGCTCACCCTCTATAACCCTTAGGATTTCCCCAACCGTGTATTCGAGTGGTTGCCTTGCAAGCTTGTATCCACCCTGTGAACCCCTAAGGCTTTTTAGAAAGCCTGATTTACATAAAACATTTATGATTTGTTCTAAGTATTTTATAGAAATATTTTGTCTTATAGCAATTTCCTTTAAGGCAATATAACTATCTGTATTATGTTGGGCTAGGTCAATCATAAGGCGAAGAGCATACCTACCCTTTGTCGATATTTTCATTCTATCTCCTCCAATAGCTATATTATATCATAGTATAATTAATATTTCAATTGTATACAAATCAAAATAAATATAAATTTTTATAAAAAGCAATTCGCCCCCATATCTTATAATATGGAGGGCGAAATTATCCATAATCAAGCTTAGACCTTTATTATGGATAGTTAGCTTTAAAGCTAGCATTTTTCACTTACCATAATATTATGATGAGTGAAAAATCAATCTATATTAAAAGCAGCACAATTAACTTGAATCTTAGAAAGCTCCCCTCGAGCATATTACTGCGAAAGAATAATATACCCATCGTCCGCAGTAACATACCACTTTCAATGATGTTAAAGCAAATCATACTGCTTACTATAGTTTATGCTAAAAAACTCAATATGCGACAAGGAAATAAATAGTCATTTAGCATTATAGCCTGTTTGGAAAACATATTTAACTCATATTTGCTTTATATTCAAAACTTTTCACCTTTTTATAGCTAAGATTTATTTATCCACCAAAGCTTTCCAATCAATATCCTTAAGTTTAAGGACAACCAACTTATTACTAGGGATTGATTCCCACTTCCACAGGGATTTTAAATCTCATGTTATTTAAAGTTCAAAATTAAATTTTAGTTTCATAATGCTAAGTTAATTCTATAAACTCAGAGCTAGAATAACCTGTTCTTCCGTTATAATTCACAATGTACCAACCATTTGTTTCTCCCTGAATTACTAGATTAGTTCCATTTGGGATTGATCCTAAAATTGCTCCGCTAGTAGATGGGTAACTCCTTAAATTTAGATTAGAACCATCCGTAACTACAACACCTGTTCTAGTTTCCCCTGGTTCTATAAAAGGGATTCCAAAATAATCTGTTAATGATATAACTAAATTTTTAGCAATTGATGATAGATTGTTAGTTAGCCATGTCGCATCTTCAAAATTATCATGATAACCTATTTCAACCAAATTTGCGACTGCCCTTGTTCTCAATACCTCCCCAAGGTTCGTTGCTGGCACTGCTCTCGATCTATCGGGCAATGGATAGATTTGCATAAAATTATTAGCGATAATTCTTGCTAAACGTTCACTCTGGCTGTCATATGGAGCATAGTAGACATCAATTCCTCTTAATTGTCCCGATAGTCTATCTGGTGCAGCATTTGAGTGTAATGCTAAATGAACATCATAATTGCCTGCATTTGAATCTGCAATCGCACCCGCCGCACCCCTTGATGGGTCATTCCTCACAAAATCAATACCGCTCGCCCTAAGATATGGCTCCATACTATCAGCAAGCAAATTCATGTATTCTTTCTCGTTACCGCCAATTATATAAGGATTGAATCCCTGTGTTGATGGGCTTAAAAACACTGTTGGCATAATAAATTCCTCCTTAGAATTATGTGATAAATGGGTTAATCTTTAATACCCCATTTGTTACATAATATGCAACCTGTGTTTATATGTCCTATAATTTTAGTATTTTTATAAAAGAGTCCCCTATAATTCCTAAATATAAGGATACCCAAATAAAAATGTAGATTGCTCCATATTAATTAAGGAGTCAATCTGCATAATTATTAAATATTCTATTATAACCCCCATCAATATTGTTCCTTGAAGATTGGAGTTCCCTTTGGGTATGCCTTGTAATAAAATTTAATTGTTTTTTAAATATTGTTCTTTACCATTTAAAAATATATCCCCACCGAATGTATCATTTGCAACAATTAGGGGAAAATCCTCCACATATAGCTTTTTCACAGACTCACATCCTAAATCTTCAAAAGCGATAATCTCACAACTTTTTATACAATTTGCAGCCAATGCACCCGCACCGCCAATAGCACATAGATAGAGGGCATTATTACGCTTGATAGCATCTTGCACTATCAAACTCCTTTCCCCCTTACCAATCATCGCTCCTAGCCCTAAATCAAGGAGTCTAGGAGCAAACCTGTCCATTCGCCCAGAAGTAGTAGGACCACATGAACCTATAGGCTTGTTTTTAGGTGCTGGAGTTGGACCAGCATAATATATAACAGCATTTTTAATTTCAAAAGGCAATTTACCTCCATTGCTTAACAATTCATCTATCCGCTTATGTGCAGCATCCCTAGCAGTATATATCCATCCTGTAAGCAAAATTTTATCCCCGGATTTAAATGTATTTGCACGACTCTTTAAATCTTCCGTGTTTACTTTTTCGATTTCTGACATTATAACACTTCCTATTTTAAAATGGGGCAATCAAAATTGATTGCCCCCTTAAACTATATCTTTGAGAAATTATAAGCTATTCCTCCCAGGTATTTGAACTTGGGGCACCAAAGCCACCACCTGTAGCAGCTGCTTCTTCCTCAACAGCTTTGGTCAATGCCTCCAAATCAAAATCAAATTTCATTGAACCCTTTTGATTTTTTTCATCGGTATTATCCTTTGTTTTCTTTGGTTCAGGCATAGGACTAGCAACAGGCTTTGAGACCTCTTTAGAAAGCTCCTCACTAGCCTTAGGGAGTTTTGAAATTAATTCATCAAGTTTCTTCCTATCATCAACATTATCCTTAAGAGATTTAATAATTCCCTTTGCACTGTCTATCTTTGTGCTAGTTTCACTAGTGATTTTTGAAATTAAATCTGATAATTCATTTATCTTATTAGAAACATTGTCAATTTCTGATTTAAGAACATCATTAACTGAATCAATCATTTCATTAATTGTAGCAACCCTTTTATTTGCATCTTCAAGTTCTAATCTTGATTTCTTATTTAACTCATCTGCAGCAGCCTCTGATTTAGCAATTGCCTCTGAAAGAGTTTTATCAGCTTTTGAATTTGCTTCATTTATTAATCTATCCGATTTTTCCCTTGCTTCCTTAATCATTATATCCGCTTTATTTTTAGCCTCAATGATATAATTATTAGCAGTTTTTTGTGCCTCAATGAATAAACCACTCATATCCATTGCACTATCCATACCAGCACTTGAATTCTTTTTTGCTTCTTCAAGTTCAGATTTTAGTTTTGCAATTTCCCTATCCTTTTCAGAAATCTTAGCCTCAATATCAGATGTTGCCCTCTCCTTGGTTACAAGAATTTCGCTTTTTTGCTTAAGCTCATTTGTCTTTTCATTCAAAAGTCTGTCCTTCTCAGCAATTGTAGAATCCTTTTGTTTAAGCTGCTGACGCAGTGAATCAATTTCACTCGTATCACCAGTAGATTTTGCCATTTCATCAATTTTTTTCACTTGCTCATCAATTGTTTTCTGTGACTGCTTTGCTAAATTTCTCTGCTCACTTAATTGTTGCTCTAATTTTTTAATTTCATCATTTAACTTTTTTACCTCAGCCCCTGAACTAGAATTAACCACACTCTTAGCCTCTTCAAGTTGGTCTTCTAAATTACATATTTTAGTGTTCAACTCATCTACATATGCTAAAACATCTTTCTTCTCAAACCCTCCACCAATTTTGGTTGTTCTTAAAAATACCTGCCCGTCCATAATAGTCACTCCATTTCTAAACATTAAAACATTTTTATATTCTATATATCCAAATAAGCCGTATGCAATATAAACTCATAATATCTCTATTCTATTATAACATATTTTATAGCATCTTTTCAATGTTGCATTTGACAAAATTCTATATTGTTTTTTAGTACACTTATATAATGAAATAAATTATTAATTATCATTCTGTATAAATGTAGCTATCATAATAGGCATTAGTACCAATGCTACTTATATAAAAAAATATATAACAATACCTATGCTTGGTTTTATATTAAATACCAAAAACGCAAGTTACTGCTAAGTAACCTGCGTTTAGCTTTAAGCGATATATTTATCTATTGCTATCTAAAATTTTAAAGATAGCATCTAAATCGTCTTCATCATCTATACTAGCAATCCTAGAATCAGGGTCTAATAATGGGTTATCAATTTGAATCACTTCATCCTCGTCATCAAAACCTGCTGCAATAACAGTTATAGTCATCTCATCCTGCATATCTTCCTTAAATGCTGTACCAAAGATAAATTCCACACCATCAGCTGCTGTATCCGTAATCATCTTTGTAGCTGTATCAACATCCTGTGAGAGAATATCTTCGGACATTGTGATATTGATAAGCAATCTCTTTGCACCAGAAATTGATGTTTCCAATAGTGGACTTGATATAACTGCCTTAGCAGCCTCAGTTGCCTTATCCTTGCCAGAACCATGACCTATAGCCATGTGAGCATATCCTGCACCCTTCATAATTGTAGAAACGTCAGCAAAGTCAAGGTTAATATAGCCATCCTCTATAATCAAATCAGAGATACTCTTTACACCTGTTTTCAAAATATTATCCGCCATAGCGAATGATTCCTTCATTGTCAACTGCTTATCCACCCCAACTAAAAGTCTTTCATTTGGAATAACAATTAATGAATCGACAAATTTCTTTAATTCTGCAATACCTTTTTCTGCTTGCAACATCTTTTGTTCTCTTTCAAAAGCAAAAGGCTTTGTTACAACTGCAACTGTAAGTATTCCCATTTCCTGTGCGATTTCCGCAACAACAGGGGTAGCACCTGTACCCGTACCGCCCCCCATTCCAGCTGTTAGGAAAATCATATCAGCATCCTTTAGAACTGCCTGAATTTCATCCCTATTTTCCTGTGCTGAACGTTCACCGACATCCGGTCTATTACCCGCACCCCTGCCTCTTGTTAGCTTTGATCCAATTTGGATTTTTGAAGTTGCCTTTGAATTATTTAAAGCCTTAGCGTCCGTATTTATAGTTATGTATTCAATATTTTGCACGCCAGCATCAACCATACAATTTAAAGCATTCCCCCCACCACCACCAACACCAATAACCTTAATATTAACATCATCAAACGCATCGTTTTCGAAAACAAAGCCTGTCATTTAAAAATTCCTCCTAATTTATAATCTCCTCCATATTGCACTAAATGTGGTCATTAAACGCCAGGCAAAAGTCATGCAAACATGGACTAGTTAAATACGATAATTATTTATAACAAAACTTATTATTATATTAACATACTTTAATATTAATTTCAAGTAAAATATAATCTTTTTTTTATTTTTTTATATAAGGCTATATTTTTTATTTATCACCATTAATTTACTGTAATATTTGATACTCCACTGCTCGTGCCTGTAGTAACTGATAATCCATCTTCCATATTAGTTTGTGTTGTCACATCAGTTTCAAAATTAATTATTCCCTGATGTAATTCCATATCAGATTTACTTATAAAAGATGCCCCGTTTGTGCCTCTCAAGATAAAATATCCTTCTTCATCTTCAGCAATCTCAACATCAAGCACCCTTTTTACATAGGCAAGCTTGTATGAAATATCTGTCCAATCGCCAAGTTCAATGGCTATTCTATTATCATAATCCATCTTGATTTCGTATTTATCAGTTAAATCCACTGATACAAGTTTCTTAATATTTTGGTTTTCAATCTCATCACATATTCTATCATATATCCTTAATTTTTGCTCATCATCTGAAACAATTTTATTACCAAGTGTTGCATCTACCAAGGAAAGTCCTGTTACGGTTAGCAAATCTTCACGTGGAGATTGTATTACCTCTAACATTTTCCCTTCTTGACTTACCATTATATATTTATTTTCATATTCAATATTTGCATAAGGTATGCTTGGAATGACATTAAACTCTAGAACATCAGGAAATGCCTTTTTAATTTCAACATCCTCCACATAAATCAAAGAACTCAATATTTTATTTTTAACCTCATCACTTTTCATTCTCACCATATTATCACCGACATAAACTTGGGAGGCATTTACTATTTCTTCGGATGAATATTGAGTTTCTCCCGATACCCTAATTTCATTTATATTGAAAAGAAATGTCATCGATAATGATAAACCAACACCTGCCACAAGCAATGTTACTAAAAAGTAATAGGCCGACATATTCCTCCTTCTACGCCTTAACCTTTTACTACTGTTAGGACGTTCCACATTTGTTTTTACAACATCCCTCATATTCATCCTCCCCTAGAGTTATCCTTGAAATCATTCCCTATAAATTCTTGCACCAACAGATGATAACACATCCTCTATCGAATCATATCCTCTATCGATATGCTTAATTTCACTTATCTCTGTTATTCCCTCAGCATCTATTGCAGCAATTACTAAAGCTGCTCCACCTCGCAAGTCTGTTGCGGTAACCTTTGCTCCATAAAGCTTATTAACTCCCTCCACCACAGCCGCTTTACCAACTACTTTTATATTTGCACCCATGCGGAGCAATTCATCAACATGTCTATATCTATTCTCGAAAATATTTTCCTCAAAAACACTTGTACCATTGGCCTTACACAATGCTGCCATAGTTACTGCCTGTGCATCCGTGGGGAAACCTGGATAAGGCATTGTTTTTATAATTCTGATAGGTTTTAATGGCTTGTTAGCATTAAGGTATATATTCTTTGCATATGTATAAATATGGCACCCCATCTGCTCAAATAACGTGATAAAAGAATCTATATCTGTTGGTCTGATGTCTTTAATTGTTATCTCCCCGTTTGTTAATGCCGCAGCAGAAATATATGTAGCAGCTGCAATCCTATCGGGCATAATTCTATATTCACATCCAGTTAGTTTTTTTACACCACATATGCGTATTGTACTATCACCTGCACCCCTGATTCTGGCACCACATTTGTTGAGATAACAAGCCAAATCAACTATTTCTGGCTCCCTTGCTGCATTTCTTATAATTGTTTCTCCATTAGCTAAAACTGCTGCGAGCATTATATTTTCTGTCGCTCCAACTGATGGAAAATTCAACGTAATCTTTGCACCTCTTAGCCCCTTTTCAGCCTTACAATCAAGGATACCATGCCTTTCTTTAATGCATACACCCATCCTCCTAAATGCTGACAAATGCATATCAATTGGTCTAGGGCCTAATTCACATCCTCCAGGATAAGAAAGTATACATTCATGTGTTTTTCCTAACATCGCACCTAAAAATACGATGGAAGAACGCATTTCCCTCATCATTTCATCTGGTATATTTTGACCATGACTTCCACTACTCTTAATTGTAATATTATGACCATTAATATCACAGGTGCAACCTAAGTGTTTCAATATTCTACAAGTAGCAAATACATCGCTTAGTCTAGGACAATTTGTTATTGTTGACTCTCCATCGCATAACATAGATGCCACCAGAATCGGAAGTGCACTATTTTTTGCACCCTGCAATCTAATCTCACCATTAATTTTTGTGCCACCATTAACTATTAGCTTCTGTTTTCGCATTTTTACACCACCTTAAAGCATTTTACATGACATACTATGCTTTAGGGCAGTTTTAGGTGAATCGACATAATCTATATAGTTATTTCACCCGTTTTATCCAGTTATTTTTTTGAGTTAACCAACTCACCAATAACCTCATATATTCTCTCTTTTGTATCTCTTATAGCAAGTTCCCCTGCCTTTTGGGACATGCTTTTTAGTTTTTCTCTATTATAATAAAGTTCTTTCACTTTATTTATCATATCCTCGCTTGTTACATTCTTCTGTTCAATGACTATCGCTGCACCAGCCTTACCCAATACATTTGCATTATGTAATTGATGGTTCCCCGAAACGATAGGAGATGGGATTAAAATTGATGCCCTTCCCATTGCCTCAAGTTCAGCAAGCGTGGATGCTCCAGCACGACATATAACTAAATCAGCGGCAGCAAGACATACATCCATATCATTAATATACTCGCTAATCCTCAACCTCTTGCTTTCTAAATTAATCTTCTTATCCGCCATAGCCCTTGGAAATGAATCCTTCCCCATTCCGCCATAGCCATGTATATGGTTTATAGCTAGACCATTTTTAGTATGCCACTCAATTACATCCGACATTGTTTCATTGATACAGCCTGCACCAAGACTTCCCCCAAAGGAAAGGATACACATACCATCATCAAAATTAAGTTGTTTTCTCGCTTGTTCCCTAGTAATTTTATTAATACCCTCACGAACAGGGAGTCCTGTTACGATATAATCTATATCTTTATCCATGTATTTTACAGCTTCCTCAACCGTAAGCATAACTTTATCTACTTCCTTTGATAAAAGTTTTGTTGTTACACCTGGATAGGCATTCGCTTCATGGATAGCAGTAGGTATGCCCATTCTTGCGGCCTTTCTGATTATAGGTCCACTTACATAACCACCTGTACCTATGGCTATATCAGGCTTGAAATCCTTTATTATTTCGCCCGCCCTTTTATCTGATGAAAAAAGACATAAGACTGCCTCACAGTTTCTTTTTATGTTTTGAATTGTAATTTTACGCTGGAATCCCTTTACTTTAATAGGAGCAAAATTATATCCTGCATCAGGGATTAACTTTGCTTCCATTCCATTAGGCGTTCCAACAAATAAAAATTCAGCATCAGGTTCATTCCCTTTTATTATTGATGCTATCGCAAGTGCAGGATTTATATGACCTCCTGTTCCTCCCCCAGCAATTAAAACTTTCATAAATCACCTCCTACATACTCTATAAATCTATATAAAATAAATTGTTATCATTCTTAGCTTTCAATTGTTGACTGTCTTGAAATATTCATTAATACACCTACTTGTGCTAATTGCATAATAAGTGCTGTTCCTCCATAACTGAAAAAAGGTAAGCTTATCCCTGTATTTGGAATCAAATTGCTTACAACTGCCATATTTAAGAAAGCTTGTATCCCAATTTGAACTGTAAGTCCAACCGCTATAAGCATGCCAAATTTATCAGGTGCTTTTGATGAAATATAAAGACCCCTGAACACAAATAAAACAAATAAAAGTATTACGGTTACCGCACCAATAAAGCCTAATTCCTCGCAAATAATTGCAAACACAAAATCATTTTTGGTTTCAGGAAGATACATATATTTCTGCCTTGACTCCCCTAGACCTAAACCAAAAAGACCACCAGAACCGATTGCAATTAATGATTGACAGGTTTGGTATGTTGCATCAGATACATCTGCAAAGGGGTCCCGCCAAGATTGTATTCTTTTCTCAAAATAGGTAAAGCCCTCATTTTCTATTTTATAAAATACAAGAGCGACCATCCCTACAATCCCTAGAATTCCTGTTCCTAAAAGATGAGAAAGTTTCACTCCCCCCACAAACATTAGCGTTACACCGATTATACAAATTAATATTGTTCCTGAAAGATGCGGTTGCATCATCATTAACATTGCTATAATTCCAAGCATCACCATAAAGGGTATTATTCCTACGCTGAACTTTTCCATACGTTTATATTGTTTTGTTATAAAATATGAAAATGTAATTATTATTGCAAATTTAACTAATTCGGACGGTTGAAAGTTCTGACCAGCTATTACAAGCCATCTTTTTGCTCCATTTTCCTCTGCACCCTTGACAAGTACCATAACAAGAAGTGTAACACTTGCAATGTATGCACCTACCGCAACCCATGTTTTTTGATACTTGTGATAATCAATATACGATAAGAAAAACATTACTACAAGCCCAATAGCAGCCATCTTTATCTGCTTAGCTGCATAATACGAACCTGGCAAGCCACTATCTACCGCTGTTGCATAGCTCGCTGAAAACATCATAACTAATCCCATAACAAGAAGTGTCATAATAATTAAGAAAAGAGGCAAATCTATTTCTCCATACCGCTTACGTGGCTTTTTTAGTTTTCCATTAGATGGACTTTCCATTTGGGTAGTTTTTGAAATCTTTATATTTCGTTCAGCCATGCCTGCACCTCCTGTTTTGATTTATAGCTAGACTACAATAAATATAGCTATTAATCCCGCAACTAAAGCTATTAAAGAAAATGTTATTACTATCTTATATTCACTATATCCTATCATCTCAAAATGATGGTGTATTGGTGACATTTTAAATATCCTTTTGCCCGTTGTTTTAAAGCTGATAACTTGTAACACGACCGATAATGCCTCGCATACATAAATTATCCCCACTAAAACCATAAGCATATGTCTATGAGTTGCCAGCCCTATTGCGACGAATGCTCCACCAAGAAACATTGAGCCAGTATCACCCATAAAGCATTTTGCAGGGTGTAGATTCCACAGTAAAAAACCTAAGCATCCACCTGCAACTGCTATTGAAAAAAAAGAAATTTCATATAATTTCATAAAGGAACATATTACTGTTAGTGCTAACATAACCACCAATGTAACTGTACCACATAAGCCATCTACTCCATCCGTTAGATTAACAGCATTTGTAAGAAAAATCATAAACAATAGCATTATTGGATAATAAAAAAACCCCAAATCTAACCTAGCAAATATAAAATCTATTTCCGTAGATGTATCCCCTAATGAATATAACACTGATAGAAATGCTGCTGATAGCAATAACTGAAATAGCATCTTTTGTTTTGCTTTAAGTCCTAAATTCTGTTTTTTAACTGCTTTAATATAATCATCTGCAAATCCTATTGCCGAGAATAGAATAGAGAAAAGTATGCAGGCTAGAAGCCTTAATGCATTTGTTGTAATTTCAAAATTAGTTATATCGAGAAACTTTTCCCTATAAATAATATACCCAATTATTGTCGCAATAATACTGCTTATTATAAACATAAAGCCACCCATGATAGGTGTTCCTTGCTTTGATTTATGCCATTTTGGTCCTATATCTAAAATCGTCTGACCAAAATGAATCTTCTTCAGAAAAGGCACTAGCACTACGCCTATTAAGGCTGCAATTGCAAATGAAACTATTGCAATAACCATGTTTATCCACCAATGTAGCATTTAGTTCATATCCTCCTAGTTTACACCATATAGTTCATCAATAACTTCTTCTAGATGCATTCCTCTGCTCCCCTTGAATAAAACTACATCTTCTGGTTTAAGGTATGCTTTAAGTTCATTAATAAGTCTATTTTTATCGCTTGTATGCTTAACTCTTATACCTAATTCCTTAGCTTTATTTGATATGTATTCTGATTCATTGCCATAAGTAAAAAGCATATCTACACTTGACATTTCAGGTAACCTTCCTATGTTTTCATGAAGTTGCCTAGACATTTCACCTAATTCAAGCATATCACCTAGGACTGCAATCTTACGCTCACCGCAGTTTATTTTAATTTGCAATAAGACGGATAAAGATGCTTTCATGGAATCGGGGCTAGCATTATAACAATCAATGATTATAGTTTGTTCACCCTTTTTAACTATATTTTGCCTTAGTTCATCTGGTTTATATTTTTTTAAGGCATTGATTATTTCTGTTTCAGTAACGCCAGAGTTTATTCCGATACAGAAAGCTGAAAGTGCATTTAATATGTTGTGTTTGCCTATGCAGGGTAAAATAACCTCAGCTAGTTTGTCTTGATATTTCACAGTAAATACTGTACTACTATTTACCTCATGAATATTTTCAGCTAAATAATCAGCAGTTTTATTTTCTATGCCATATGTGAACACAGTGCGGGCTAGCGTTTCTTTCAATGGGCTTAAAAACTTATCATCAGCATTAATTACTAGTGGTGCATCTTCACGCATCCCAGACAGTATTTCAAGTTTTGCTTTAAGTATTCCCTCTTGAGTTTTCAAGCTTTCAATATGTGAAAACCCTATATTAGTTATAACACTAATTGTAGGCAAGGCTGCATTAGAAAGGCGTTCAATCTCCCCAAAGCCAGACATACCCATTTCTATAACAGCGGCCCTATGTTCTTTATTAATATCCAATAAAGTCTTTGGTAAACCTATTTCATTGTTAAGATTCCCCTTAGTTTTAAGTGTTTTGTATTTTTCTGATAAAACTAAAGCTATCATTTCTTTCGTTGTAGTTTTGCCCACACTCCCAGTAACCCCAACTAAAATAAGATTAAATAGTTCCCTATAATATTTCGAAAGTTCAAGGAATGCTTTTCTAGTATCATTCACAATTATACATGGATAATTTTCAACTTGCTTTTCAGTTATAGCTGCAACTGCACCTTTTTCAAAGGCATACCCCACAAAATCATGCCCATCAAACCTATCTCCACGGATAGCCAAGAATACACAGCCATCAGTTATCTGTCTTGTATCTGTACAAATTGTATCTATATCTATATCTTTATCTATACTTGTTGTTCCACCAACAGCTTTTGCTATATCTGAAAGCAAAATCTTTTCCATAGAAGCATCTTCTCCTTAAACCAAGTTAATATCCGAGATGTTTTAATCCTTCTTTTACAATTTCTCGTTCATCAAAATGAATATGAACATCATTTGCCAATACTTGATAATCCTCATGCCCTTTCCCAGCAAGCACAATAATATCACCTTTCCTTGCCAATGATAAAGCACGATAGATTGCCTCTCTCCTATCAATAACTGTTTCATACTGTATGTCTATATCCTCAATTCCAGCTAAAATATCCTCAATTATATCTTTAGGATTTTCATCCCTTGGGTTATCCGAAGTAATTATAAGTATATCTGAATATTTAGCAGCCGCTCTTGCCATTTGTGGTCTTTTAGTTTTATCCCTATTACCGCCACATCCAAATAAAGAAATAAGTCTTCCTTCAGTATAGGTACGGACGTTTTGTAAAATATTTTCTATTGCATCAGGGGTGTGTGCATAATCACAAATAACAGAAAAATCACGTCCTGTTGGTATAACTTCACATCTGCCACGTACACCTTTATAATCAGCAACTGCCTTTAAAATATCCTCAACATCCAACCCTAGATTAAGACAGACACCTATTGCCCCAGTTATATTTGAAACATTAAATTGTCCTGTCATCCTCATTGTTACATTATGTGATTTTTCTCTCTTACAGAACCAAAAGCTTGTTTCATCCGGCTTTATTTTAACTACATCAGCATAGTAATCAGCTTTTTTTGTTATGCTATAGCTATATTTTTCACAGGTTATTTCATTGTATAATCGTTGACCATACTCATCATCAATGCTGCATAAAGCTATATCACAAATATCAAAGAGCATACGCTTCGCCTTGTAGTATTCCTCCATATTCTTATGGTAATCTAAATGCTCCTGTGAAAGATTGGTGAATAATGCAATTTTAAATTGTGCTGGACCAATCCTTTTTTGAACAAGTCCGAATGATGAGACTTCCAAAACAGCATATTTACAACCCGCATCAACCATTTTTCTTAATAATTCCATTAATTCAAAAGTGAAAGGTGTTGTGTTACTCGTTTGAATTACCTTATCACCGATTTCATTCTGAATCGTACCAATTAGACCTACCTTATAACCATTCTGTGTGAGTATATGCTTAACTACATTTGCTATTGTTGTTTTACCATTAGTACCTGTAATTCCTATTAAATTAATTTCTTTTTCAGGATGACCGAACCACGCAGCACATAGTCCACCGTATGCCTCTCTTGTATCTGAAACTAGAATTTGTCTTTCAAGTCCTAAATCAGTCTGCACAACAACAGCTGCTGCACCTTTCTCAAGCATTTCTGCTGCAACAGAGTGCCCATCAAATTTTTCACCCTTAATGCATATAAACAGACTTCCTACATCTACTTTCTTGGAATTATCCGTAATAAAAGTGATGTCCATATCCGGTATATCTGTTTTTGAAATGCCTTTAAGTAGTTCATATAATCTCATGCCATCACCCCGTATTTTAAATTTT
>JAAYSW010000039.1 GCA_012523875.1 Clostridiales bacterium | reverse complement strand
GATTTCAAATAATTCTCTTTAAGCCCCCCGACAGCAATAATCCTTATATTAAGCATTAAAAAACCACCATTTCACCTCTAGTCTGAACAGGTGCTATTTGCAATATGTAATCACGATTTCGCTGAAACTGCTCAAGTCTGCTTATAACAACCCTTTCAGCGATATCGGCAGTATTATTTTCTTGACTTAAATGTGATAAAATAAACCTAGTTGTACCTGTTTGAATAAGCTTGGAAACTTGTTCAGCACAGGATTCATTCGATAAATGTCCATGCTTAGATCTTATTCTGCTCTTTACATATGGTGGATAATTTCCTGTGCTAAGCATTTTATCATCATAATTCGATTCAATCAAGACCAAATCGCATCCCAGCAAGTTTTCCTCAACAGTCTTTGTAATATGCCCTAAATCCGTACATAATGCACAAGTTTTTCCATCCTCAGTCCTAATCCTATACCCACAACTTTGAACAGAATCATGTGGAGTATCAAAAGCTGTAACTTCCATATCTGCGACATTTATGGCAGAATTAATCTCCAGTATCTGTGAACTACTGTGAATTATTTCATTATCAATAAGTGTTCTAAGCGTTTTTCCTTGACCATAAATTGTTACCCCAGTGTTTTTTGTCAACACCTTTAACCCTTTAACATGATCTGAATGCTCATGAGTAATAAATACCCCTTTAATCGCAGATACATCTAAATCACAATCACGCATAGCCTGAGAAAGTCTTTTAAAACTTACCCCAGCATCGACTAATATTCCACCTTTTCTAGAGCCAAAAAAAGTTGCATTTCCTCTACTTGAGCTGAATAGTGGATATACCCTAGCCACTGACATTCTCCTTCCTACATTTACTCTATGTTGCAATTTAATGCCTCTACGAATGTCATAAGATTACAATGCTTCCTTGATAATGTCAACTTCCTCTTGGAAACTTTTCTTTGATATTTCAGCACCCAAACCTTGTAATTTTAAATCCATATTTTCATATCCACGCTCTATATGATAAATATCCTCAATTTCGGTAATTCCATACGCTGCAAGCCCTGCAATAATCAATGCTGCTCCTGCCCTTAAATCACAAGCTTTTACCGGTGCTCCCATAAGCTCTCCTGTGCCTTCGATAACAGCGACCTTTCCATCAACGGAAATGTCAGCACCCATTCTTCTTAACTCATCAACATACCTAAAGCGTTGCTCCCACACGCCCTCAGTAACGATGCTCGTACCCTCTGCAAGCGTCAAAAGCGTTGCAATTTGTGGTTGCATATCCGTTGGAAAACCAGGGTGTGGCATAGTCTTTACATTTGATTTTACAAGGGGACCATCCACCCAAACTCTGATACTATCATCAAACTCCTGAACATTCACACCAATCTTTTCAAGCTTTGCAGAAATTGGTTCTAAATGCTTAGGTATTATATTTTTTATCAAAACATCTCCACCAGTTGCAGCGGCAGCAACCATATAGGTACCTGCTTCAATTTGGTCGGGTATTATCGAATAATTAGTAGAGCGTAACTTTCCAACGCCCCTAATTTTAATTACATCCGTTCCAGCACCCATTATATCTGCACCCATTGAGTTTAGGAAGTTTGCTAAATCAACAATATGGGGTTCTTTAGCGGCATTTTCTAAAACTGTCAAGCCAATTGCCTTAACAGATGCAAGCATCGCATTCATAGTAGCACCAACCGAAACCACATCAAGATAAATCTGATTACCCACAAGTTTTCCACTAACATCAACCATGCCATGGTCGATATTACAATCAGCACCCAATGCAGTAAATGCTTTTAGGTGCTGGTCAATTGGCCTATCACCTAAAGGACACCCGCCCGGCATAGACACCCTTGCTTGCCCAAATTTACCTAATAATGCACCCAAAAAGTAATACGAAGCACGCATTTTTCTAGCACTTTCATATGGTACACAGTAATTATTAATTCCCCTTGGATCTATTCTAAAAGTTGAAGCATTAATAGTTTCAACATCAGCACCCATTTCATGAAGTATTTTTAAACTTATCGAAACATCGCTTATATCAGGAACATTTTCCAGGACACAGGGCTCATCTGACAAAATCACAGCTGGAATAATTGCAACAGCAGCATTTTTTGCACCGCTTACTGTTATTTCTCCAACCAGTGGTCTTCCTCCCTTGATGATGAATTTATCCAAATCATTCTCCCCTTAACCGCTCATAGCAGGATAGTTTTCTATATTTTTTTATATTTCTCTTATTTCAGTATGAACAATATAACACCATATTATCCAATTAATTCAAATTATTTTACTGCTTTTAATTATTCCAAAGTCCAATTAATTTCACTACCATCATACTTTATAACCTTTGCCTTCTCAATTACAATATCTTCAACTGGTTTATCATCAGCACCCGTTCTCACTTTTGATATTTCATAGACAATATCCAAACCATCAATAACCTGCCCAAAAACTGTATACCCACCATCAAGGAAAGGTGTTCCACCTACTTCCTTATACTTTTGCTTAACCTCATCAGTATAAGCATTACGGTTATACTTACTCTTAACATATTGCTCATTCTGTGCTAATGACGCATCAGTTTGCTTTTCACCTGTTACAATGTAAAATTGGCTTCCATTAGTGCTTGTTGCACCACTATTAGCATAGGCAACTGCCCCTGCAAAGTGATAAAGGTTGCTTGAAGTCCCACCATCAAATTTGCCACCCCAAATACTTTCGCCGCCCCTGCCAGTACCTTGAGGGTCTCCGCCCTGTATCATAAAATTCTCAATTATTCTATGGAATATAACCCCGTCATAATATCCTTGTTTAGTTAATTCCTTGAAGTTTTTTGAGCCCTTTTCAGCAAAATTATCGAACACTTTTATTTTAATATCGCCATAATCTTTTATTGTAAGAACGACGATTTCCTCATTTTTAGCTGGCTTTGTAAAGTTTTGTATAGAATCCACTGGAACATTGTTTGCTTTATCAGGTCCACACCCTGTTAATCCGCCTGCCATCATAGCTGCACAAACCATCGCAATTACCATCCTTTTAAACATTTTTAACACCTCATATTTTAATCTTACTAATTATCCTATTTAGAAATCCAAATAATCCCTAATAAAGTAAATATGTTTAACCTAATTATTATACAATAACTTTTTAATTTTGTAAAGAGTTTTCCAGCCCCACTTGTTTTTATTGTAAGATTTAACATCAAACATTTGAATTTATTACAACATCTCTGTTACTTTATATAATTATTTATATCATTCCCTTTTTAGACATAAAACATCATAATAATATTTTTTTCTCATATCGCATTATTTCATATAAGTTGAAATTTCTATACTTTCTATTATTATATCCTCTTTGGGCTTATTATTTTTCTGTTCAAGATATATTTCAACCGCCGTTATTTTATCTATAATCTCAAATCCTTCGTATGTTTGTGCAAAAATAGGATAAACCTGCGAGAAGTTGGGGATCCCCCCATCTTCAATAAAGGCATTTGCAATTTCATCACTTTTATTAGCCTCTAAAAGAGCGTTTTTCGTTTCTTCATCAAAATTAATTGAATTTAAAACCATAAACTTACTGCTTGTATATTCTTTAGTTTGACCCCTTAATTTTTCCCAAAAACTTAGCTCATCTTGATATGGCAAGGTGCAAAAAGCTCCTCTAAAAGGCCAAAGATTTGCACTCATCTCGACAGGTGCCTTTTGATTTTCAGCTTCAAAATCTATTTCAGATAAGCCATTTGAATCCTTACTTCCTGCCGAAAAACAAATACTCGGTTCAACCTTATAAATATATGTTCCATCATAATATCCGCTTTCAGCTAGTGCAATAAAGTTCTCAACAGTTTTCGGTGCTTCCTCGGGGTAGAGTACAGCCCTTATCTCACCTAAATTTGTCTTAACAATAGCGATGGGATCTCCCTCCTGAATATCATCAAGTTGAATTAATTGCACCTCTGACATATCAATAACTACTTGGTTTGTTTGAGTACATGATTTAAAAGCCAATGCAATACTCATAAGCAATGTTGCTCCACAAATAAATATTAAAATTGTAGTTAGTTTCGACTTATTTCTCATTTTCCCTCCGATTTTAAATTCTATAAAGCTTACTTTTTAGTTATATTAACTCCCTGTCGTGTTTCTTCAACAATATAACCCAAACCTGAAATCTTATCCCTTATTTCATCTGCAAGAGTGAAGTTTTTATCCTTGCGTGCCTGTTTTCTTTGTTCAACAAGTTCTAAAATTTCCTGCGGTATCTCTTGCTCGTTATTTCTATTATACATTAACCCCAAAACTCCCGTTAGTTCATCGAAAACTTCAGCACCAGCAATAAGCTGTTCCTTTGATGTGTTGCTATCAGCAGACATTGTGTTTAAGTCCCTAACTAATTCAAATATAGCAGTAATTCCATCAGCAGTATTTAAATCATCATCCATTGCTGTTATGAACTGTTCCTTACGGCTAGCAAAAATCTCCTTTGATTCATTAGTTATCTCCCCAGATTTAGCAACACCAATTGCCCTATCAAGACTTTCTCTACAATTATACAAACGTTCAAGCGATGCTTTACAAGCATCAAGCAGTTCAATATTATAATTAATTGGGCTTCTATAATGTGCTTGAACCATCATATATCTAACAACTTCATATCCATATTTTTCAGCCACTTCCCTTGCTGTAAAAAAGTTGCCAAGAGATTTTGACATTTTCCTATTATCAACATTTATATATCCATTATGCATCCAATACTTTGCAAGTGGAACACCTGTTGCAGCCTCACTTTGAGCAATTTCATTTTCATGATGCGGGAAAATTAAATCCTGTCCACCACAGTGAATATCAAGCGTTCTACCCACATGATGACGTGACATGGCTGAACATTCAATATGCCAGCCAGGTCTGCCCTTACCCCATGGTGAATCCCAATGCGGTTCATCTGGCTTTGCAGCCTTCCAAATCGCAAAATCAAGTGAATCTTCCTTTTGATTGTTTACATCAATTCTCGCACCCGTCTGCAAATCCTCAATCGGCATTTTCGACAGCTTACCGTATTCTTCAAACTTCAACGCTCTAAAATAGACATCACCATTTTTCTCATAAGCATACTCATTATCAACAAGCACTTTTATTATATCAATAATCTTATCCATACTTTCAGTAACCTTCGGATGAATATCAGCATCTAGTACATTTAACCCTCTTGCATCCCTCATATATTCTGCAATATATCTTTCTGATACTTCAGTGGAGGAAACGCCCTCTTCATTTGCTTTTTTTATAATTTTATCATCAACATCCGTAAAGTTTTGGATGTAATTAACCTCATATCCTTTATATTGCAAATATCTTCTTAGAACATCAAATGCACAAATAGGCCTTGCATTTCCTATGTGAATAAGATTATAAACAGTCGGTCCGCAAGCATAAATATTAACTTCTTTTTCCTTAATTGGTACAAATTCTTCCTTTGTTTTCGTCATTGTATTATATATTTTCATCAATAATTACTCCCCTTTTTGACTGTTACGCTCCTTACAATCTCGCAATTCTTTATTAAGCTGTTCTATCATTTGTTTTAACTTGCACATCTCCTGTGAAACTGGGTCTGGCATATGAATTTGGTCTAAATCAGTCGCAACCCTCATTCCATCACGCTTCACTACCCTTGCAGGAACTCCAACTGCCGTGCAGTTAGGTGGTATCTCGTTAAGTACAACTGCATTAGCAGCAATTTTAACATTATCGCCGACATTGAATGGTCCAAGCACCTTTGCTCCAGCACCAACCATAACATTATTGCCCAAGGTAGGATGCCTTTTCCCTTTCTCCTTACCTGTACCACCAAGTGTTACCCCCTGATATAAAACACAATTATCTCCAATTTCTGTTGTTTCACCAATAACAACACCCATTCCGTGATCTATAAACAGTCCCTTTCCTATTGTTGCACCTGGATGAATTTCTATTCCCGTAAAAAACCTTGACCATTGCGAAATAATTCTTGCTATTGTATATAGCTTTCTTCTATAAAACCAATTTGCCTTCCTGTAACTCCGAACAGCATGAAGACCTGAATATGTAAGCCATATCTCTAGAGAATTTCTTGCCGCTGGGTCACGTTGCTTAATTAGTTCAATTTCTTCCCTAAGATTTCTCAACAATGCAATCACCAACCTAAAGCAAAAAATCGCCCTCTGATGCCATCTGCTTCAAAAGGCGGTTAAATACACCATAATCTTATATAAATGCTAACTAATTTTAGTGTAAGCAAATGTGAAAGTGAATTATGGTCATTATTAAATAAAATATAAATAGCCCTTTAATTTTCAAATATAATTGTATCTATCTCCAAAGCATAGTCCATAAGGCTATTTTTTTCTTTAGTTCTTGGGAAACTTTTAGATAACAATATTTTATCCTTTGGTAAGTCGACACAATAAAGCGTACCATGAACAAATATAACATCATAAATCGTTATACAAAATTCGTCCTTGCATTCGATTATTTCAGCAACATTGCCCTTTCGAGTTGTACGATAAATATTGTCCTTAGGTGAAAAATCTACCCTATGCATATCACCCTCCATTCAGAAACAAATTCATTTTTTTATGTGATTGATTTATTAATCACAATATGCGTATGTATATATAATTCATTATATACAATCCGCTGAATTTTGTCAATAATTTATATGGAATTATTTATTGAACTAATGTTTCAGATTTTGTTTCTCTGTATAGGTTTTACGTTATAATCCAACTATTTATCAGTATCAATGTATTTCCAGAATGCTTTAAGATAGATTAAACCTGAAATCACTGTTAAAATTGTCGAAATCCATATTAAAATTAGGATTATTATATCAATAATTTTTCCCGTGCTTGACATATTAAAAGCAAAATCATTGGTGATACTCAACCACAATAATGCGACAATTATTGTAACCATTGTAAAGGCAGTCTTTAATTTTCCCCATATCCCTGCTGGTACAACGACTCCCTCATCTGCAACTACAAGCCTTAATCCTGAAACCATGAATTCCCTTGTAATAATTATTATTAGCGGAATGGCACTCATTATCTTCAAATCAACAAGCACCACTAACGCTGATATTACAAGCACTTTATCTGCAAGCGGGTCAAGGAACTTACCAAAATCAGTAATAAGATTATGCTTCCTTGCAATATGCCCATCAAGTGCGTCGGTCGCTGATGCGATTATGAATACAATTAATGCTATCATATAATTTAGCGGCATTGCTAGATAAATGAATAGCAAAAATACAGGTACAAGGCAAAACCTCAGCAAAGTAAGTTTGTTTGGTAAATTCATTTTACAACTCCAATCAAATCATAGTCTAGCGTTTCAGTTATCTCGATATTAACATACTCGCCAACCTTCAGCTTTTTATCAGAAGTGAAGAAAACCTTCCCATCGATATCAGGTGCATCCGCTGCCGTACGTCCAAAATAACATTCACCAAATCTATCATAACCCTCAACAACAGCTTCTATTACCCTACCAAGCTTCTCGGCATTTTTCTTTTCAGCGACAATATTCTGCATATCCATAATAATTTCAGCACGCTTCTGACGTGTTTCTTCATCAATCTGTCCATCCATACTTGCGGCAACCGTTCCCTCCTCCTCGGAATAAGCGAAACAACCAAGCCTATCAAATTCCATATCCTTTACAAATTCAGCGAGCTTAACATATTGTTCGCCACTTTCCTTTGGAAACCCTGTAATAAGCGTCGTTCTAAGTGTAATATCAGGAATCTTCGCTCTGATTTTTGCAAATAAAGCTCTCAATTCCTCCTCACTTCCACTTCTGTTCATCGCTCTAAGAATATCCTTGTCACAATGCTGAATTGGAATATCCATGTACTTTACAATTTTATCCTCACTTGCAATTACATCCAAAAGCTCATCCGTCACCCTCTCTGGATAGCAATAAAGCACCCTTATCCACTTAATCTTATCAATCTTACATAATTCTCGTAGCAATTCAGGTAATTTAATTTCTTTATATAAATCAATTCCATAGCGTGTACTATCCTGTGCAATTAAAATTATTTCTGTAACACCATTTTCTGCAAGCCATCTAGCTTCCTCAAGGACTTCCTCCATAGGAACGCTTCTGTACCTTCCCCTTATGGATGGAATTGCACAATATGAACAGGAGTTACTGCATCCCTCGGCGATTTTGAGGTATGCAAAAAACGGTAAAGTGGAAATAATCCTCCCACCAGTTAGCTTTAGCTTTTCCTTATCATCAAACTTTACTACCCTTTTTTCAGAAAGGATATTTTCGATAACGTCAATAATATCTTCATTACAACCAATGCCAATAACAGCATCAGCCTCTGGAAAAAGCTCTGCTGTTTCTTCTTTATAACGTTGGGCTAGGCAACCTGTAATAATAATCTTCTTAATTCTTCCTTCTGATTTTAGCTCACAAAACTCCAGAATTGTTTCGATAGCCTCTTCTTTTGCAGATTGTATAAAACCACAAGTATTTATAATTACAATATCGGCAAGACCAGCATCAGTGATAATTTCATAGCCTTTCTTTCTTATCTTATATAACATTCGCTCAGAATCAACAAGGTTTTTTGAACAACCAAGTGAGACCATCCCTATTCTAACTGACATTACCATCTTCCTTTTTGAATTAATTTTATGCTAAATATTTTTGCTTTACCCTGTTTTCATTATAGTTAACTTACTCATCATCTTCTCTTAAGTCCCTTAGAACCTCATTTATTTCATTATATCTATAACCACGCCTTACTAAAGCTGCTTTAACCTTTTCTATACTCTTATAATCCCCTAAATCCCTGAAATATTTCTTGTTAATAACTTCCTTTAACCTCTCGTATGTACCATCTTCATACTTCTCAAGCATATGCTCAATAATCTCTTGTGTAATCCCTCTCCGCCTCATCTCCTGTCTAACCCTATTAGCACCATACTTCTTTCCCTCAAAAAGCTTCCTAGCAAAGTTTTCAGCATAACGCCAATCATTAATTAGACCCTTTTCAGCAAGGCTATCAAGAATCTCAAAGCATATATCCTCATCATAATTCTTCTCAAGTTTCTCTAAAAGTTCAATATAGGAATGGTCCCTATAATCAAGTAGATATAACGCTCTTTCCCTTGCCCTACGTTTTTCTGATGCATTAAAGATTGCTTCTAACTTAGATTCATCAAGTTCCATATTATGCTTTAAACCATAATCATAAACAATATCCCTATGGAAATAAAGTTTTTTTTCATCATCAATCTCAACGCAATAAACCTTGCCCTTATACAGAGCAATTGATGTAATCTTCATTCCTATTCTTCTCCAGCAGGTGTGAATTCCTCGAAATCATCATCAGCATCAATCAATACATCATCTTCTTCGATCTTCGGTCTTTTAGCCTCACTTGCAGCTTTCGCTGATTCCTTAGCCTTTTCCTGTTTTTTATCCTTTTTTGTTCCAACTACAATATTGGAGGAATTCTCCCTTATCGCATCTTCAATTTCTAATGATAACTCAGGGTTTTCTTTAAGCCAGTCCTTAGCATTCTCTCTTCCCTGGCCAATTTTTATATCCTTATAGCTAAACCATGAGCCACTTTTCTTGATAACATCAAGTTCAACAGCAAGGTCAATTATTTCACCGTCCCTTGAAATTCCCTGCCCGAAAACGATATCAAATTGACATTCCCTAAAAGGAGGTGCAACCTTGTTTTTTACAATCCTACACTTAGTCCTATTACCAACATTTTCAACTCCGCTTTTAATAGTTTCAACTCTTCTAACCTCAATTCTAACAGAAGAATAAAACTTCAACGCTCGCCCACCAGGAGTAGTTTCAGGGTTACCATAGATAACACCAATTTTCTCCCTTACCTGATTAATAAATATAGCTACACAATTTGATTTTGCAATAACAGATGTAAGCTTTCTCATTCCCTGTGACATAAGTCTTGCAAGCTGTCCAACATGAGTATCGCCCATATCTCCATCGATTTCTGCCTTTGTAACCATTGCTGCAACAGAGTCAATTACTAACACATCAATAGCACCTGAACGTGCTAAAGCCTCAGCAATTTCAAGTGCCTGTTCACCGCTATCAGGTTGTGAGATCAATAAATCATCAATATTGATTCCAAGTGCAGCAGCATAAACCGGATCTAATGCGTGTTCAACGTCAATAAACGCAACTTCTCCACCTTTTTTCTGAGCTTCAGCAGCAATATGCAAAGCAACTGTTGTTTTTCCTGAACTTTCAGGTCCATATATCTCCACAATTCTTCCACGTGGAACCCCACCGATTCCCAATGCCATATCAAGTGTGAGCGAACCTGTTGGGATTACATCAAACTTCATTTGTTTATTCTCCCCAAGCCTCATTACAGCACCAGCACCATATGTTTTTTCAATATGTGAAATAGCACTTTCCAGTGCTTTTTTCTTAGCCTCAGCAGTGGATGGAATCACAAGAACTTGTTTTTTTTGATTTGCCTTTGCCATAAGTATCCTCCCGTCTTAATCACCAGTTTTAATCCCAGCGACAACTCTTATAATTTGGTTTAAATCACATCTATAATTAATATCCTTAAATCCATTCTTCCTCAATATTTCCGTAACAGATTCTTCTTGACCAAGACCTATTTCAAACGCAAGAAGCCCTCCTTTTTTCAATGCCACCCTCCATTTTTCTGTAATCCCCTCGTAAAATGCCACGCCTCTATCCCCACCATATAAGGCTATTTTAGGCTCGAATTCAATCTCCTTTTGCAAGCCCTCAAAATCACTATCTGTGAGATATGGGGGATTTGAAACTATAATATCCAATTCACTAAATCCTTCTACAACCGCAGTATCAAGAACATCTCCAATAACAAGTTGCACATCTGATGAATTTAACTCAATATTCTGTTGTAGGTAACTAACAGCCTCTTTTGAAACCTCGATTGCATGAACCTGAGCATTCGGTATATTCTTATCAATTGCAATTGCAATACAACCACTCCCACTGCAAAGGTCAACAATTTTCGGCTTAGTTATATCTTTCGCAAACTCCAGCACATAATCCACAAGCGTTTCAGTATCTGGTCGTGGTATAAGCACTCCCTCCCCAACCTTAAAGGGCAAACTATAAAACTCCCACTCTCCAAGTATATATTGCAAAGGATAGCCTTCCACACGTTTATTAAGCATTTCTTGAATACGCTTAACTTGATTTTCCCCAACAATAATTTCAGAATTAATCAACACATTTATCCTTGTATTAAATAAACTTTCAATAATACAAGCAGCCTCAAAACGATAATCATCTATTCCCTTAGCTTTTAATATTTCCCTTGAATTAGCATAAATATCC
Source organism: Clostridiales bacterium (assembly GCA_012523875.1). Lineage (GTDB taxonomy): Bacteria > Bacillota > Clostridia > Oscillospirales > Ruminococcaceae > JAAYPV01. Next base: position 6,332 of record JAAYSW010000039.1, on the reverse strand, counting down.
CTTACAGTTACCACTGATCATCCTCCAAATTTTCAGGAATACAAGGTTCTATAGCAGCTATTGCAATCTCAATCTGTTTATCATCAGGTTCCTTTGTGGTAAGCCTTTGTAGCTGTAATCCTGGAGCTGAAATAATTCTCGTAATAATATTATCATGCCTACCCGCAAGGCGAATAATCTCATAGGAGATGCCTACAATAAGTGGCATTAAAACAAGCTTCATACCAACTCTAACCAAAGTACTCCCCCAACTTAAAAAGCTGAATACAAGTATACCAACAATAAGCACAAGGAAGATAAAACTAGTCCCACACCTTGGGTGGAACCTGCTTTGCTTTTTGACATTATCAACATTTAATTCCTCACCTGATTCATGACAAGCAATTGTTTTATGCTCTGCACCATGATATTGATAAGTGCGTTTGATATCCTTCATCAAGGATGTAAGACCTAGATATAGCACAAAAATAATTATTTTTATAATACCTTCAAACAATGTTTTCAGCATATTATAATTATGGAGTGGTTTAATAAATCCAACAGTTTTTGTAGGTAGATACATAAAAAGAAATAATCCAATAGCAACGCTGAACATAACTGCTATAATCATAAAAGCAGTCATTATCTTCTCGCCAAATTTATCATCAAGCCATTTCTCAAACTTAGACATCTCTTCTTCAGGATTATTCTCATCAACTTGCTTTTCAGCTGATTTCATAAGACATTTATGCCCATCAATCATAGATAGGATAAAGTTGAAAATTCCCCTTATAAAAGGAACCTTTCTGTACCAAGGAGCATTTTTTCCGTTCTTTTCGTCCCATACCTCAAGGTCAATTTCTCCGTTAGGAAGCCTACAAGCCATTGCCGCCTTATAGCTCCCCTTCATCATAACACCCTCGATAAGTGCCTGCCCACCTATTTTTGATTTATGATTTATCTTAATCTTTTTCTCATCTGCCATATAATTCTCCTCTCAAGGTATAATTATGCCTTTTTTTCAGACGGCAAAGTTATAACAACCGTTGTACCGACGCCTTCTTGACTTAAAACCGTAAGTGTTCCGCCATGCATAGTAACTATTTCATCAGCGACAGCAAGACCAATCCCAGAGCCCCTTCTTGTATGATTTGCCTTAAAAAACTTTGTTTTAATTCTTGGTAAATCTGTATCTTTAATTCCACAACCCATATCTGCAACAGCTATCTGAACATTACCCTCATCTTCAATAGCTTCAATAGTTACTGTGCCACCACATACAGAATATTTTATGGCGTTGTCTATAATATTTATAAACACCTGTTTAATTCTACTTTTATCGCCGAATACAATCGGCAACATTTCAGGCTCATTATAAATTATATCTATACCCTCACGTCTTGCCTTTTCAGTATAAATAAGTACCGCCTCTCCTAATTCAGCAAGTATATCCATATTCTCCTTTTGCAAGGTGAACCGCCCATCCTGCATCCTTGAGAAATCAAGTAGTTCCTCAACCATTCTCGATAATCGTTCAGTTTCACTCACAATTACGCTGATACCCTTTTGCATCATCTCGGCGTCATCACTCTCATTAAGAGTTTCAGCCCAACCTTTTATAGCAGTAAGCGGTGTTCTCAGCTCATGTGAAACGGATGAAATAAATTCATTCTTCATCGCCTCAGAAGAAGATAACTCATCAGCCATATTATTAATAGCTACACAGAGATTCCCTATTTCATCTTTACTATTATTCTTAATTCTAACAGAAAAATCACCCTTAGCATATTTTGTAGCAATATTGTTAATTTGTTGAATCGGCTTAACAATAGAGCCAACAAAATACATCCCTGAAAACATTAAAAGCAGTAGTACAACTATGCAAATACAGGTAACTAAAATAACAAGGTTTCTAATGTACTCATCAATTGATTTAAGAGATGATACAACCCTAATTGCACTATAATCGCTATTTATATTTGAAATTGGATAGGACATCGCAATAATTTTTTCACCCGTATCCTGCTTGATAACACCCACACCAATTGATTCTTCACTATTTATCATATTCTCATAATCGGGCATAGACATTGTTTCTTCAGGTGAAAATCCAGATGATGTAAGCACTACCTTACCCTTGGAATTTATAATCATAAGCTCCATTTTATCCTTATCAGAAAAGCTTTCAACCATTCCTCTTATCTCACCCGAAAAATTTGTATTACTATCCTGAGAATATATCGTTAAAACACCAGCAATTTCGTTAACCTTTGATTTCATGTATTCTCTTGCAGAACTATAATAAAAACTTTGGATAGCAAAAACAAAGGCTAACTCAATAACTACAAGTATGAGAAGAATAACAAAAAAATTATTGAAAATCCATCTGTTTGTTATACTTCTTTTAGTGATATTCACCATTCTTTTCATTATTCACCACTTCTGTCAGTAATAGCTTTCAACGAGAGCCTATACATCATTTATCATTCCACTTATAACCATATCCCCAAATCGTAAGGATATACTGTGGGTTTGAAGGTTCTTCTTCAATCTTCATCCTAATTCGTCTTATATTAACATCGACGATTTTATCATCCCCGAAATAATTATCACCCCAGATATGATTAAGGATACTTGAACGGTCGAGTGCTGTGTTTTTATTATTCATAAAGTATTCAAGTATTTGGTACTCAACTTGCGTTAAATCAATGTTCTCCCCATTTTTCATAACAGTTCTGCTCTTTAAATTAAGTACAAATGGCCCAGATTCTATTATCGCAGCCTTTTCATTTTTATTAAAGCTCATGCAAACCCTACGATATATTGCATCAACCCTTGCAGTAAGCTCTGAAGGTGAGAAAGGTTTCGTAATATAATCATCTGCACCAATCATAAGCCCACTAATCTTATCCATTTCCTGAGTTTTTGCCGTAAGCATGATAATCCCCAAGGTAGAGCTTTTTTCTCTTAACTTTTTACAAACAGTAAAGCCATCTATCCCCGGCATCATAATGTCCAGCAAAACTATATCAAAATTTCCTCTTTCTTGCTCAAAAACTTTAAGAGCATCCTCGCCACAATTAACATCAATAACATCATATCCTGCTCGTTTTAAGTTAATAACAACAAAATCTCTTATAACATCTTCATCTTCACAAACTAAAATTCGTTTCATAAAAGAGCCTCCTTCAGTTAAACATTCGCCTATACCCTATTATTCGATAAGCATCAAATTAAACATAACTTCACTTTTGGTCGGCACCAGTGGTTCCTGTGAATTCGGTGAAATCCACACAAGATAACCCAATTCACCCTTTGTTTTCATAACTTCATAACCCTCTCTGCTCTTATCCTCAATATCCTCTTTTTTAACAACTGCAATACGCATCAACTCTTCCATATCATCCCTAAGCTGTCCCTCATATTTACATATAATAACCTCATCATTTATATTGTCAATTTTTGCAGTCACCTGTCCCTGCCATCTGCTAGGGAACATAAATGAATATCCTTTAGTTATGCTATAGTAGCTTTCATATTTTTTATTAAGAGTATTATTTTCAAATACAAACCAATTGGTTTTATATAGCTTTTCTGGCTCTGGATAATCGGAATAACCGGAGAAAACCTCATTAATAGGAATCTCCAACACTCCATCCCCATCAATATCCATAGTTTTATTTGAAATAGGTCTTATTATCTTTGAATCTACCTCAGATATCCTTCCATATCTCGGCATAAGTAGTCCATCCTCAAATGTAAATATTTCTGTATGTAAATCATTTGTCCCGACTACCTCATCAATATAAATGCCCCTAATCCCGTCATCAACCAAGCCATAAATTAGCTGTTTAAATTCTGTTATATTTGTATTAAGCTCAACAAAGCTTTCAATATATTTATATTCTGAATTAAGCTTTAAAACCCTCGCCCTAGCTTTTCTTGATGATGTTTGATTCGAAATAATAAACAGCTCTTGATTTCCATCATTATTTAAATCTCTTACATCCAAAATCGAATATGGTTCTGATAATGTGTTATTCAACACACCATCCTTATAACTATAAACACAAACCTGTTTTTCATCTGGGCTAGACATATTATATCCAACAATTATATTCATCCTATCGGCTTCGCCAAGTTTTGAAACGATTACTTTTTCGACTTCAACACCCTCCGCTGAATAATCATAAACAGACTTCCACTCACCATCGATTTTATCAAGTATATTTATCCTAAGGGATTTCCCTTCAGCTTTAATTGATTCAAGTTCATAAAAAACTATTGCCTCTTCTTCACCATCTAAATCAATATCATCAACAATAAAAGCAGAAAGATTCGTTCCTGATTTAGGATATTTTAATCTGATTTTGGAATTAACGCCCTCTATCAAGGCCTGATAGATTTGTTCCTGTTGCTCACTAAGTTTTGGTGGTGCCAGCATAGTATCTACCCCAACATTAACAGCACAGCCTGTAAAAATAAACATCATTAAGACTGTCACTGTAAGTATCTTAATTTTCACTGGTCCTCCACCTTTCTTAGCAGTTTAAGCTATATTCTATCTGTCTTCTATATTGGTATATTTTCTTGGCTTAGCAACAGCTTTATATGCTGGACGTATGATTTTATTGCAAGTTAAAATTTCCTCCATACGATGTGCAGCCCAACCTGCCATCCTTGAAATTGCAAAGAGAGGTGTATATAAATCCTCGGGGATTCCTAGCATTTTATAAACAAGCCCTGAATACATATCAACATTTGAACAAATAATCTTTTGTTCTCCTCTAACCTCTTGGAACATTTGGGGTGTCAACCTTTCAATTGTTTCAAGTAATTGGAATTCAGCTTCAATATCAGTTCCTTTAGCTAAAGCTGCTGCCTTATCCCTTAAAATCTTCTCCCTTGGATCTGATAAAGTATAAACTGCGTGTCCCATACCATAAATAAGACCTGAGAAATCGTTTGCTTCCTTTCTCATAATCTTCCTCATATGGTCAGCAACCTGTCCTTCATTGCTCCAATCCTTAACATTACATTTAAAGTCCTCAAGCATTTGCATAACCTTAATATTAGCTCCACCATGTCTTGGACCTTTAAGTGAGCTTATCGCTGCTGAATATGCAGAATAAGCATCTGTACCAGAGGATGTAAGAACCCTGCAGGAAAATGTTGAGTTGTTTCCACCACCATGCTCAGCGTGTAATATCAATAGTGCATCAAGCAATTGTGCCTCTGCTTCTGTATATGTTCTATCAGTTCTTAGCATAGAAAGGATAGTCTGTGCTGTATTTTCCTTTGGATTAAGGGGGTGCATAACCATGCTCTCATTACAATAATGGCTCTTTTTAACTTGATATGCAGCGGTCATAATTACTGGCAATTTTGCAATAATGCTGATAGCTGTATGCATTTCACTCTCGATACCTTTTTCTTCTGCGTAATCATCATAAGAATACAAAGCAAGCACTGAACGTGCAAGTTTATTCATAATATTAGGTGAAGGAGCCTTTAAAATCATATCAACTATAAAACCTTCAGGCAATTCTCTTGACTTGGAAATAAATTCAGAGAAGCAGTCTAGCCCTTCCTTATCAGGTAATTCGCCAAAAAGGAGTAGATAAATAACTTCTTCAAAGCCATATCTATTGTTTTTTTCTACATTTGATATAATGTCTTTAACATCATAACCTCTGTATATTAGCTCACCCTCCATAGGTTCACGTTCACCCTCGTTTATTATGTATCCGTGAACATTACAAATATTGGTTATGCCGGCTATAACCCCTGTTCCATCATTTTTTCTTAGACCTCTTTTTACGTCAAACTTATCGTATAATTTGGTATCGATTTGTGATTTCGCAACTAACTTGTCACATAAGTTTTTAATGCTATACAGATCATTATTTGCTTGCAAATTAGACCACCTCTTTCTTTAATCTTAACTTAATTATTATACACTAAAAAAAAAACACTGTCAACAGTATGGATGCTCATTTGATTCATGCTTATTTTTGTTTTCGGTTCTTATTTAGAGGGGTATTTGGGGTAGAGTGGTATGGTATATATTTATGATATTTAGCGTTCATGGATGAATTTTTTACATAATCCTTGCATAAACTTTTAATATTAGGGATGTGTCCGTTCGCTGTGGTAGTTGTAACTTTGCTAGGGATATGTTTTGATTTAACGCTCTTTATTATGTCTTAATTGCTGGGCTTTGTACATATATGTTCATTTCTTTGCTCGCACAAAGAAACGAACCAAAGAAATGCGTCGCTCAATCGCCGCGATGGCTTAGGCTCGCTCAACCAAAATCCAAAACAAAAACCGTTTTGAATTTTGGGTCGCTG
>JAAYSW010000219.1 GCA_012523875.1 Clostridiales bacterium | reverse complement strand
ACAAGAGACCAATGGGAAATAAAGGGTTCTTTAGACCATATGAGTATGTATACGATAACTACTATGACTGCGTAATATGCCCTGAAAACAAAGTTTTAAACTATTCAACAACTAATCGTGGTGGATATAAAGAATTCAAAAGCAAGGGATATCAGTGTGAAAAATGTCCATCAAGAAGCATATGTACAAATAATGCCAAGTGTGAAAAGACGGTAACAAAACATATCTGGATATGGCTGAAGATATTCGTCATACACCTAAGTACAAGATGCTCTATGAAAAACGAAAAGAGACAATAGAACGTGTGTTTGCAGATGCTAAGGAAAAGTATTCCATGCGATATACGCTCTACAGAGGCTTAGCCCAGGTTACAAATTGGGTTAGGCTCAAATTTGCTGCCATGAATCTGAAAAAATTTGCAAAAAGGAAGTGGGATATAGACCGTGAACCCCATTTTCACTTCATTTTTCCACTGTTTTTAAGTTCCTTTGCGTGATTTTTACTTTCATTAAAAATTTAAGCCCGATTTCAATGCGAAATCAGGCTTTTTCTACGGGCTGAGGATAGTAATTATTTAATTATTATCCTATAGTGCTTTTATTTCATTATAATCACTTTTAAATAGATTATAATATTTTAACCCATCCTTCTGGCTATACTTATGTATTAATTTTTTATAAAATTCTTCTTTGTTTGATGTTGTTTTTAGATAATTTAAAACTGTATCATAAACCTGTTTCTTTTCGGCAGAATTAACTTCATCACCCAAAGTATTAATTAATTTCATTACTTTTTCCTTTTTTACAGGTATAGAATTGTCATGTAATATCTTAGGAGTATTAAGATTGAAGGCAGTCTTATTGCTATATGTCTTAATCATATTATCCTTTAATATTGATATTCCCACAAAGCTTTGTTCTTGATTTAATGCAGCTGATATCGTGGTAAATCTCTCTATTTTTTGTGGGTGTTCAATTAAGTAATCATTGCAAAAATCTATTGATGAGGCATAACCCTTATCCTTGCTTATAATATAAAACTCTGCATTCTTTTCACTAGCTATTAGATGCCCAAGATATGTAGAGAGCTGAAAATCAACAGCATTTGGTGCAGGATGTCTAAGTTCGAATAAACTAATATTTATATTTAATTCCCTTATGAATTCAACTATTGAAAAGGATACAGTATTACTATTTGGACCATAGAATATCACCACTCTATCTTCTTCATCTAGGCAATTAATCCCTTCAAGACCACTAGAATTGACGTTTTCATAATCCACTAAAAAAAATTTCATTTGTTTTTCTCCAATCTAAAATTTAAAAGTTCTTCTGCATTTTTAAGCATTAGTTCACTTGGGTTTTCCCCATTCATTATTCGTGCTATTTCATGTTTTCTCTGTTCAAAATCAAGATACTTCACTTGAGTTATTGTTCTATCCTCAACAATTTGTTTTTCTATTAGCAGGTGGTTATCAGCCATAACTGCAATTTGGGATAAATGAGTTACACAAAGTACCTGTCTAATTTCTGAAATTTGATGCAATTTTATTCCTATCTTTTGTGCAGCTCGACCACTAACTCCAGTATCTATTTCATCAAATACCAAGGTAGGTATATCGTCCTTGTCAGCAATAACATTTTTTAGTGCAAGCATTATCCTTGACAATTCACCCCCTGATGCTATTTTATTAATTGGCTTTGGAGGCTCTCCTTTATTTGCTGAAATCATAATTTCCATGCTATCCATGCCGTTTATTGTAAGCTTGCCCTTTTCGTGTTTTATTTCTAAAAGAACATTTGGCATATCCAAAAACTCTAGTTCTTCCGATACCTCCGCTACAAATCTTTCTGCTGATTTTTCTCTGAACTCAGATAATTCTTTAGCCTTTTCTGTAACTTCCACCAAAAGTTTTTCCTTTTTATCATAAAGCTTTTTTAATTCATTAGTGTTATTTTCTAAAAGTATGATTTCTTCTAGAGAATCATTATAAAGATTGATTATATCAGATAGACTACCATTATATTTTCGTTTAATACTATTTAATTCACCTAATCTTTGTGTAATGTATTCGAATCTCTGCCCATCAAAATCCATGCTATTGAGCAAATTTGTACACTCACTTACTATATCATCTAATTCTATTCTTACAGCACTAATACGCTTATTTAAATTCTCTATATCAGGAATATCAGAAAAATCAATAAGCATATCTTCAGCAAATAGTAATCTGTTTATTATGCTAGAATTATCATCACCATCTATCAATTGCTTAGAATTTCTTAATCCACTAAGGATTTTATCAGCGTTTTTCATTATATTATATTCGCCTTCAAGCTGGATGTCTTCGTCTTCTTCAATATCTAATGCTTCTATTTCTTGAATTATTGATTCTAAAAATATAACCCTCTCAGCCTTATCTTTTTCCTTTTGATATATATCTTTTATTGTTCTTGCAAGAAGCTGTAGCTCTTTAAAGCATTCTCTGTAATCATGGAGAAGTGATTCTGCGTCACTAAAGTTATCCAATATCTCCATATGTTTTTCAGATGCAAGAAGGATTTGATTATCATGCTGGCCATGTATATTAATTAGCGTTTCCCCAATTTCCTTTAGTATAGATATAGTTGTTGTTCTTGAATTAATTCTAGCTACGCTCCCACTATCGGCGTAAATTTCCCTTGTGATAGTAAGTTCATCATTTTCATAATCAATTCCTAATTCTTTAAGTTTATCCTTAGTATTAGGATTTAAATTGTAGAACAGTGCTGTTATTAATGCTTTTTTGCAACCAGTACGGACAATATCTTTAGTAATCCTCTGTCCCAATATCGCATTAATTCCATTTATCAAAATTGACTTACCAGCACCAGTTTCACCTGTAAAAACATTAAAGTTATCAGAAAAACTTATTGTTGTCTTCTCTATCACAGCAAGGTTTTCAATATAAATTTCCTTTAACATAATGATACCCTAACTTTCCATATCTAAATACGAAAATATTCCTTCCAATATAACTAGTATCCATAACTTTATTATTTAAAATCAATTAATTCTCTAAGTTTTTTTATGAAATTAATCGATTCGCTCTCATTTTTAAGCAATATGAATATTGTATCATCGCCCGCAAGAGTACCAATGATTTCGCTAAAACCAATTGAATCAATTTCAGCACAAGCTGCCTGTGCCATTCCCGTATGGCACTTTATTACCACTGTATTCATCGCATAATCAATTTTCGAGATAGTGCCAATAAGAATTTCATGCCTAGCTCTGTTTCTAACTGGTAATACATATTTATAATCTTCGTTTTCAGACATCTTCTTTACAAGCTGTAATTCCTTTATATCCCTTGAAACAGTTGCTTGAGTTACATTGAACCCTCTATCTTCTAAATGTTTTTGCAATGACTCTTGCGTACCTACATTGAAGTTTTCAATTATATTAAGTATTTCTTTATGTCGCTTATTTTTCATTCATATCACCCATAAGTTTTAATTACCTTTGATTGATCTCATTAACTTTTTATTTAAAGAATCAAAAAACGTATTTCTTTTCATATCAATTAAGTTTATTTTATGTGCTGATTTTTTTACCTCAAGCACTTGTCTGCTATTAAAAGTTATTGGATCATTACCATCAATACTAATATATAGCTCTGGATTAACATCAACATTATGAACTATTTTTATCACCCTATCCGGTGAGAAAAGCATAGGTCTTGAAAAGAGTGAGTGGGGGCAGAGCAAAGTTAGTTCTATACAATCTAAGCTAGGTTCTATAATAGGACCACCTGCCGAGAGGGCATATGCTGTTGAACCCGTTGGTGTACTAATAACTATTCCATCTGCACGGTAGGTACCAATCAAATTATCATCTACATATACCTTAAAATCAGATAATTTAGAATAAAGCCTTGCGATTGATACATCATTTAATGCTATGTTTTCACAATAATTCTCACCAGTATAAATCCTAGTAGCAAGCATCATTCGCTTTATTATATCATAATCCCCCTTAATAAGCGAATGTAATTCAGCTAACTCATCAAATTCAAGAGAAGCCATAAAACCTAACCTTCCAGTATTAATACCCAAAAGTTTAGTTTTGATCCCTAAAAGATATCTTGCACATTTTAGGATTGTACCATCTCCACCAATAGCAATTGCAATTTCTGATTCCTTAACAAAATCCTCAAACATACCAAAGTTTATATATCCTTTATCCTCAAATTGCTCATAATATTTATTATCTATATATAATTCCATATTATATTGATGTAAAACATCGCATACTGTTCTTGAACATTCTAAAGCATTTTCTTTTTGTAGGTTAGGAAATATTGCAATTTTCATTAATATCACTCCAAATTATAAGATATGAAACGTCTTTTCAACAAGATTTTTAAAATTAAATAGTTCACATGGAATGAATGATTTTTCTAAAAGGATAAGGTATTCAATATTCCCCTTTCCACCCCTTATGGGCGAACAGCATAAACCCCTTACTGAGAATCCTAACCCTTTTGAAAAGGAGTAAATCTCCTCTAGCACACTAATATGAACCTTTGGGTTAAGGACAATCCCATGTTTATTAAGATTTTGTCTGCCGGCTTCAAATTGTGGCTTTATAAGTGCAATACATTGAAATCCGTCATCAAGTAGCTCAAAAACTTTAGATAAAATAAGTTTGAGGGATATAAAGGAAACATCTATGGCAATAAAGTTAATATCCTCGTTAAAATGCTGTTTACTAAGGGTTCTGATATCTGTTTTCTCCATATTTACTATCTTAGGATTATTTCTGAGGCTATCAGCTAGTTGACTATGACCAACATCCACTGCATAAACTTTCCTTACACCATTTTGCAACATACAATCTGTAAATCCGCCAGTTGATGCGCCAATATCAAGACAAATAGATTCCTTAATATCAATATTAAACCTATCTAGTGCATATTCAAGTTTCAGCCCACCCCTGCCAACATATTTAAGAGTTTTGCCGACTATCTCAAGCTTATCATCAGCATAAATTATTCTTGATGGTTTAATAACTTGGTGCCCATTAATAATTACTTGCCCTAATTTTATCATTTCCTTTGCACGTTCCCTGCTACTAGATAATCCCATTTCAACAAGAGTTATATCTAGCCTTTTCTCAGCCATCAAATCATCCTTTTTATTTAAAATAAATT
>JAAYSW010000038.1 GCA_012523875.1 Clostridiales bacterium | reverse complement strand
TCATCACGAGAGAATCCGAAAGTCATCTGTGTCAAATCGTTTGTACCGAATGAGAAGAATTCAGCCTCAGTAGCAATTTCGTCAGCTGTCAAGCAAGCACGAGGAATTTCAATCATAGTACCAACTGTATACTTAAGGTCAATTCCAGCCTTAGCAATTTCTTCATCAGCAGTGCTAGTAACAACTTCCTTAACATATTGCAATTCCTTGATTTCACCGATAAGAGGAATCATAATTTCAGGAACAGTCTTCCACTCTGGGTTTGACTTAGCAACTGCAATTGCAGCCTTAATTACAGCTCTTGTTTGCATAGCAGCAATTTCAGGATAAGTTACAGATAGACGGCAACCACGGTGTCCCATCATTGGATTGAACTCATGCAATGAAGCAATAATATCCTTAACTTCCTTAACAGTCTTTCCTTGTTCTTTAGCAAGTGCTTCAATATCCTTTTCCTCTGTCGGAACGAACTCATGAAGTGGAGGGTCTAGGAATCTGATAGTAACAGGGTTACCCTTCATAGCTTTATAAAGAGCCTCAAAGTCACCTTGTTGCATTGGCTCTAATTTTGCAAGAGCTTTTTCTCTTTGTTCAACAGTATCTGAAACAATCATCTCACGGATAGCTGCAATTCTGTCGCCCTCAAAGAACATATGCTCTGTACGGCAAAGCCCAATACCTTCAGCACCATATTCAACAGCCTGTAATGCTTCCTGTGGAGTATCAGCATTAGTTCTAATTGCAAGCCTTCTATATTTATCAGCCCATTCCATGATTCTGGCGAATTCTCCACCAATTTCAGCATCAACAGTTGGTATAGCCTCGCCATATATTGCACCAGTAGAACCATCAAGAGAAATATAATCGCCCTCTTTATATGTTTTACCAGCAAGTTCAAACTTCTTGTTTTCTTCATCTATCTTAATTTCGCCACAACCTGAAACGCAGCAAGTACCCATACCACGAGCAACAACAGCAGCGTGAGATGTCATACCACCACGAACAGTTAGGATACCCTGTGAATAATGCATACCCTCAATATCCTCAGGTGAAGTTTCAAGTCTAACAAGAATAACCTTTTCACCCTTCTTAGCCCATTCAGTTGCATCTTCAGCAGTAAATACTACCTTACCGCAAGCAGCACCAGGAGATGCAGCCAAAGCAGTTGCAATAGGCTTAGCCTTCTTCAACGCAGTAGTGTCAAACTGTGGGTGAAGTAAAGCGTCAAGCTGCTTAGGATCAATCATCAAAACAGCTTCCTTTTCGCTGATCATACCTTCATCAACTAAATCGCAAGCGATTTTCAATGCAGCAGCAGCAGTTCTCTTACCATTTCTTGTCTGAAGCATATATAGCTTCTTATCTTCAATAGTGAACTCCATATCCTGCATATCACGGTAATGCTTTTCAAGCTTATCGCAAATTGCTACGAATTCCTTATAGCACTCAGGCATAATATCATTTAAATGGTCAATAGTTTGAGGAGTTCTAACACCAGCAACAACGTCTTCGCCCTGTGCGTTCATAAGGAACTCACCATATAACTTCTTCTCACCAGTTGAAGGGTTTCTAGTAAATGCAACACCTGTACCAGAAGTATCGCCCATATTACCGAATACCATAGCTTGTACGTTTACAGCAGTACCCCATGAACCAGGAATATCATTCATTCTTCTGTAGTAAATAGCTCTTGGGTTATTCCATGAACGGAATACAGCCTTAACAGCACCCATTAACTGCTCTTTAGGGTCGCTTGGGAAGTCTGTGCCAACCTTTTCTTTATATTCAGCCTTAAATTGCTCAGCAAGTGTTTTGAAATCTTCTGCTGTTAAATCTGAGTCAAGAGTAACTCCCTTTTCTTCTTTCATCTTATCGATAAGCTCTTCAAAATATGCCTTACCAACTTCCATAACAACGTCTGAATACATTTGGATAAAGCGACGGTATGAGTCATAAGCAAATCTAGGATTGTTTGTTTTCTTAGCAAAAGCTTCAACAACCTCATCATTTAAGCCAAGGTTTAGGATTGTATCCATCATACCAGGCATTGAAGCTCTTGAACCTGAACGTACAGAAACTAAAAGAGGATTTTCTAAATCGCCGAACACCTTACCAGTGATTCCCTCCATCTTTGTGATGTTCTCCATGATTTCGTTTTGAATAGCATCGTTAATCTTTTCGCCATCCTCATAGTATTGAGTACAAGCTTCTGTTGAAATTACGAAACCTTGTGGAACTGGCAAACCTAGCTTAGTCATCTCTGCGAGGTTAGCACCCTTACCACCGAGAAGTTCTCTCATAGTGCCATCGCCCTCTGAGAACAAATAAACAAATTTTTTGCTCACTTTTTATTACCTCCAAATATTTTCTTAATTCCCGCTGAACAACAATTTTTAAGTGCTTACAGCGGATTTAATATTATTATAACATAAACATTCTCAAATTTCCATACATTTTTCAAAAAAATTATCTTATATTTCTTTGACTAGTGTTTATTAGCAATTATTCCTCATTTATGTTGAATATATTCTACACTTTTTTAATTAGTAAAAAGCTTGAATTTGTTCTTTAGCAAAACCTGTATGGAAAATCACAAGAATTATTACCTACAAGTTTCGTCAGCCTTTTACTGCAATATGACCATGCCTTTTACAGCATATTATACAAAGTTAATTAATAAAAAAAGTTTTTTATTAAAAGCACTTTAAAAAAATCTAGATTATTGTTATAATGTTAGGTGAGTATGTGTAAATATACATAATATCCTCGAGGCTGTTTGAGTATTAATAGCTTCGTGATTAATTGTGTTTAAAAATATAAATCTACTTAAAGGAGTTTTTAAAATGGATAATGTAGTTATTCTTGCGGGTGGGCAGGGTAAAAGAATGAAAGCTGATATGCCGAAACCTATGTTTAAGGTCCTTGGCGAACCCATGCTTGAATGGATTATCAAGGCTTGTGCGGGTGCAGGTTTGAATGAACTTTGCATAGTTAAAGGATATATGTCCGAATTTATAGATGAATATTTGGACGGGAACTTTGAAACAGTTTTACAAGAGGAAAGGCTCGGTACTGGTCATGCAGTTATGCAAGCTATTCCATTTTTGAAAAAAAATATTAATGATAACACACTTGTACTATATGGAGATGCTCCTTTCATTGATAGCCAAACAATTAAAAAGGCTTTGGAATTACATAAAAGGGAGGATAATTCCGTTACAGTTATCACTTCCGTTGTAGATAATCCAACAGGCTATGGTAGGGTTGTTAGGTGTGAAAACGGCATTACATCAATCGTTGAGGAAAAAGACGCTACTGTTGAACAGAAGAAGATTAAGGAAATTAACTCAGGTGCATACTGGTTTAAAACTGCTGATTTAATATGTGCATTGGGAGAAATCAAACCTAATAATTCTCAAGGTGAATATTATTTAACTGACAGTGTTTTTATTGCGTTGAATAAAGGAAAACGTGCAAATGCGTTTATATCTGAAAATCCAAATGTTGTTCTTGGTGCAAATGATAGAAAAGGCTTGCTATTGCTGAATAATATAGCAAGAATGGACATTATTGAAAAGCATATGGAAAACGGTATTGAGTTTAATTGTACGGATGGTGTTACGATTAGCAGAGATGTTAAAGTTGGCTTAGGTACTGAAATTCTGCAAGGAACTATTATAAGAGGTAATACAAAAATTGGTGAGAATTGTGTTATAGGTCCTAATTGTTTAATTGAAGATTGTGAAATTGGGGATAATGTTACTTTAAATTATGTTCAAGCATATGAATCAAAGATTAGTGACGGAGCGAAGATTGGTCCCTTTGTGCATATTCGTCCTAATAGTGTTATTGGAAAAAATGTCAAAATAGGTGATTTTGTAGAGATTAAAAATTCAGCTATCGGCAATAATACATCCGTTGCACATTTAACATATGTTGGTGATAGTGATGTGGGAAGTGGTGTTAATTTTGGTTGTGGCTGTGTAACGGTTAATTATGATGGCGTTAATAAGAGTCGTTGTACTATAGGTGATGATTGTTTTATTGGTTGTAATACTAATCTTATTGCTCCTGTTAAGCTTGGAACGGGTGCCTATACGGCTGCTGGTTCCACGATAACGAAAGATGTGCCAGATTATGCATTGGCTATTGAGAGGGGCGAAGTAAGGATTAAAGAGGGATACAGCAAGCGTAAGTTTAGGGCTAAGCGGAAGTAGTCGCTCAGTCGCCGCAAGGCTCCTATGCTCAATCGCCGCAAGGCTCTTGTTCTGATTTAGTTTAACGCTCTATATTATAATTTAACCGTTACACTCAGTAAATACCTATGTTCATTTCTTTGCTCGCACAAAGAAACGAACCAAAGAAATGCGTCGCTCAT
>JAAYSW010000218.1 GCA_012523875.1 Clostridiales bacterium | reverse complement strand
CCTAAAACCATTGACTTTGACTCTAAATGGATAAACTGCTTCCTAGGCACTGATATTCCAGAAGTTGATATGATAAAATATTTAACAAGCCTTGGTTTCATTGTTAAAAATAATAAAGTAACTGTGCCTAGCTTTAGGATTGATGTTGAGGGGAAGGCTGATATAGCTGAAGAGGTTGCTAGAATTTATGGTTATAATAATATTCCTTCAACTGCATTCAGAGGTGTTGCTCAGTCCCAATTAACTCCTATTCAAAAGTTCACCGATAGAATTTTAAGCGGCATGGTATCACTTGGATGCTATGAAATTGCAACCTATTCCTTTATCTCCCCTAAATATTTTGATAAAATCAATCTGCCTGAAATCAGTGCTTTAAGGAATACTATAACTATTGCTAATCCCCTGGGTGAAGAAACAAGTATTATGAGAACAACCACTATTCCATCAATGCTTGAAGTCCTCTCTAGGAATTATAATAATAGAAATGATAAGGCAAAGCTTTTTGAGGTAGGTAAGGAATATATTCCAACTACACCGGATACACTACCTGAAGAGCTACTACGCCTAACTATAGGCTTATACGGGGGTAATGCTGATTTTTATGAACTGAAAGGTATAATTATAGCTTTACTTGATAATTTAGGTATTGAAGATTTTGAACTAGTGCGTTGTCATGAAAATTATAAATTTGATGAGGCATCGGCTTTCCACCCAGGTAGAAGTGCTGTTATCGTAAAAGATGGTTTAGCCTTTGGAATATTTGGCGAAGTGCATCCTTCAGTTATTGATAATTATGAAATTGATGCTAAGACCTATGTTGCTAAGCTAAATGTTCCTGAAATGATGGAGATAGCAAAAACAGAGATAACATACAAACCTTTGCCAAAATATCCTGCTACAACAAGGGATTTAAGTTTAGTTTGTGATGATGAAATACCTGTTGCTAATATTGAAAAAATCATCAAAAAAGCTGTTGGACAAAACTTGGAAAAGGTTACGCTGTTCGATGTCTATAAGGGTAAGCAAATTGAACAAGGTAAGAAAAGTGTTTCATATTCAATTTCTATGCGTTCACATGAGGGTACTCTAACTGATGAGCAAGCGGATATAGCGATGAACCGTGTATTAAAATCTCTTGCTGAAATGGGTGCAGAATTAAGAATGTAAAATAATATTCATTATTTATTTGTAACTTGGTTACAGAAATATCACAATTTTATGGTTATAATAAGGATAGATTAAATTTTAGGAGGTATAAATATGTCAGTTACTGTGATAACAAAAACAAACTTTGAACAAGAGGTTCTCAAATCAGATAAACCCGTACTCATTGATTTTTGGGCTGGCTGGTGTGGCCCATGCAGAATGTTAGCTCCCGTTATTGAGGAAATTGGTGAAGAATACAGCGAAGATGTTAAGGTTTGCACGGTTAA
This sequence comes from Clostridiales bacterium, assembly GCA_012523875.1. GTDB lineage: Bacteria > Bacillota > Clostridia > Oscillospirales > Ruminococcaceae > JAAYPV01. Next base: position 95 of record JAAYSW010000218.1, on the reverse strand, counting down.
TGTTGATGATGAGGGTGAACTTGCATCCCAATTTAATGTTATGAGTATACCTACACTTGTTGTTATTAAGGATGGAAAAACTATTGAAACAACTG
>JAAYSW010000217.1 GCA_012523875.1 Clostridiales bacterium | reverse complement strand
GTCGCTAGCTTTTCTATATTAATATCAAACATTTTTACCTCCAAGTATTACAAAAACCGCAGAGTATGCGGTTTTTTGTATAGAAAATTTATATTTACGATGGATTTATAATGGGGCTCCACATTGAAAGCATTAATCAACAAGCTCAGGATTAAAGTCCTCGTTCCAAGGTAGTCCCCATTTGTTAAGTTCGTCCATGAACGGATCTGGATCAAACTCCTCAACATTGTAAACTCCTGGTTTCTTCCACTTCCCTTTTAAAACCATCATTGCACCAATCATAGCTGGAACTCCTGTGGTATAGGAGATAGCTTGTGAGCCTACCTCTTTATAGCATTCCTGATGGTCACATACGTTATATAAATAATATGTTTTAGGTTTTCCATCTTTAACGCCCCTAAATATGCAACCAATATTAGTTTTACCAACTGTTCTTGGTCCTAGAGAGGCTGGGTCTGGTAGCACCGCCTTTAGAAATTGTAATGGAACAATTTTCATCCCCTCATATTCAATAGGTTCAATTGATGTCATTCCAACATTTTCAAGGCATTTTAAGTGCGTAAGGTAATTTTGTGAGAAAGTCATAAAAAATCGAATTCTCTTAATTCCCTTTATATTAATTGCAAGGGATTCAAGCTCCTCATGATGAAGTAAATACATATCCTTCTCGCCTATCTGTGGGAAATTATAAACACGCTTAATTTCCATTGGCTCGGTTTCAATCCATTCGCCATTTTCAATGTACTTACCTTTAGAAGTTACCTCACGAATATTGATTTCAGGATTAAAGTTTGTAGCAAACGGATAACCATGGTCACCAGCATTTGCATCAAGAATATCAATATAATTAATCTCATCAAAATGATGTTTTTGTGCATAAGCTGAGAAAATCCCTGTAACCCCTGGATCAAAACCACAACCTAAGATAGCGGTAATTCCTGCTTCCTCAAACCTTTCCCTATAATCCCATTGCCATTTATACTCGAATTTAGCAGTATCAATTGGCTCATAGTTAGCGGTATCTAAATAATGAGTTTTAGTTGCAAGGCAAGCATCCATAATAGTTAAATCCTGATATGGAAGTGCTACATTTATTACGATATCAGGCTTAAAATAATTAATTAATGCAATAAGCTCATCAACATTATCTGCATCAACTTGAGCAGTAGAAATTTTAGTTTGTCCCCCATCAAGCTTTTCCTTTAGAGCATCGCATTTTGATTTAGTCCTACTTGCAATGCAAATTTCCTTAAAAACATCACTATTCTGGCAACACTTGTGTACAACAACACTTGAAACGCCACCTGCACCAATAATTAAAGCTTTACCCATCTTAAACCTCCTAAGTTATTTATATATTAATAATAGCATTTCACGCATAAGTTTACAAGCCAAAGCGGTAGATGCACCACTTTGATCATAAATAGGCGATAACTCGTTCATATCAATTCCAATGATATTGAGTTTTGATACTTCCTTTATTGCCATAAGCAATTCCCTGAACGATACCCCATCAGCTTCCGGAGTACCTGTACCACAGAAAATAGATGGATCAAGTACATCCAAATCAAGAGTAAAGTATATTGGTTTATCATCAAGTTTTTTTATAACCTTAGATAATCCGTCAAAGTTAAACATACTTGTATGAACATGGTTCCTTCCCCAAGCAAATTCCTCACGGTCACCACTTCTTATTCCAAATTGATAGATTTTATTATCCCCAACTAAGTCATGGCAACGCCTTATAACACTTGCATGGGAAAATCTTTCACCTAAATAATCATCCCTTAAATCTGCATGTGCATCAAAATGTATGATATGCAAATCAGGATATTTTTTGAAGGCAGCTCTTACTGCACCAAGTGTTACGAGATGTTCCCCACCAATCATAAACGGAAGTTTTCCATCTTCTAAAATTTTTGATGTATGGTTCTCAATTGCATCTAGTGCTATTTGTGTATTACCAAAACATAGCTCTAAATCACCAGAATCAAAAATCTTTGTATCCAGTAAGTCCTTATTGAAATATGGACTATAAGTTTCGATTCCAAAGCTCTCATTTCTTATAGCAGAGCTTGCAAATCTTGCTCCTGGCCTATAAGATGTCGTACTATCGAACGGTGCACCAAAAATAACAATTTTACTTTCGTCATATTCGCTATCACAGCCAATAAATGTGTGTATATTCTTATTCATTTTCCCTCAACTCATCTCTGACATTATTGGGTATGGCGAAACATCCCTTATGAAGTATCGTATTATAGTATTTGGTTTTAATGCCCAGACTATTCCACCATTCATCATGTAAATCTGTTCTTGGGTCATATTTTTTTGATGCGAAACCAAAAAGCCAATGCCCTGACGGATATGTTGGAATATGTGCCTGATAAACTAAAGCTGTTGGGAAAAAAGATTTAATTCTGCTATGGGCTCTTTTCATAGAATTTGAATATGATGTATAAAAAGTGCTTTCATTTTGATTAACAAGAATGCCATCTTCAGATAAAGCCTTATAACAGTTTCCATAAAACTCCTTTGTGAATAATCCTTCCCCAACCCCAAATGGATCAGTTGAGTCTACAATAATCAAGTCATACTCATCAACCTTATTTCTAACAAAACGTAAGCCATCCTCATAATAAATCGTTACCCTTTCATCATCTAGGGAACAAGATGTCTGTGGCAAATATTCTTTGCATACATCAATAACAGCCTTATCTATTTCAACCATATCAATCTTTTCAACTGTTTTATATCGAGCTAATTCTCGTATTGCACCACCATCACCCGCACCGATAACAAGCACTTTTTTTATATTAGGATTTGTAGCCATAGGAACATGAATAATCATTTCGTGGTAAATATATTCGTCTTTTTCAGTAACCATAAGATAGCCATCGAGTGTTAATATCCTGCCAAATTCAACGGATTCAAACACATCTATTCTCTGGAATTCACTTTGCACACTCACAAGTTGTTTATCAACCCTTAGCGATAGCTTCACATCTTTTGTGTGATTTTCAGTATACCATAAATCCACAAGAATCCACCCTCCCTTAATAACTATTGTATAACAATATTAATATTGTTAACCTGCATATCCTGTGTTCCTGTAAGGAAACTCCCCTTCTCTTTAGCGTAGGAAATATATTCAATAATATCTTTGGTAATCATTTCTCCTGGTGCAAGGATTGGAATCCCTGGTGGATAGCACATAACAAATTCGCTGCAAACCTCTCCTTCACTTTCCTTGATTGGAATAGATTTACTTTTACTATAAAATGCGACTTGCGGTGGCAATGCTACATTGGGATTAATATATTCATGGTCAAACATACCAGTTTCAATCTTACTATATAAACGTTTTATCTCTGAAAGTGCGGATATAAGTCTTTCAATTTCTAATGCTCTATCACCAGCAGAAATAATCGCTAAAATATTGCCAATATCACCAAATTCTGTTTGTATGCCATATTCATCTCGCAAAATATCATAGACTTCAACTCCAGCAAGCCCTATATTCCTTGTATGAATAGATAGTTTAGTTTTATCGAATGAATAGAACGCATCTCCATCAATTAATTCCTCGCCAAAAGCATAGTATCCACCAATTTTATTTATCTCAATCCTTGCATACTCAGCAAATTCAACCGTTTTCGCAAACATTTTTCTACCATTAAGTGCAAGGTTTTTTCGTGCAATGTCCAATGATGATAATAATAAATATGAACCACTTGTTGTTTGTGTAAGATTTATAACCTGTCTTACATAGTCAAAGTTAATTCCCTCTCCACATAATAATAGCGAGCTTTGGGTAAGGGAACCACCAGTTTTATGCATACTTACAGCCGCCATATCAGCTCCAGCCGACATAGCAGAAATGGGGGCATCATCCAGAAAATAAAAATGGGTTCCATGTGCCTCATCAACAAGTACAAGCATATTATTTTTATGTGCAAGTTCAACAATTGCCTTTAAATCAGAGCAAATCCCATAATAAGTAGGATTATTAACTAATACTGCTTTTGCATCTGGATTTTCCCTTATTGCATCTTCAACATCGCTCACAGACATTCCAAGTGGTATTCCTAGCTCTTTGTTCACCCCTGGGTTTACATAAATAGGAATAGAACCACAGACAACCAAAGCATTAATAGCACTCCTATGCACATTGCGTGGCATTATAATTTTATCGCCCGCCTTGCAAGCTGACATAATCATAGCCTGTACAGAACCTGTTGTGCCATTCACAACAAAGAATGCGTGTTTTGCTTTAAATGCTTCAGCTGCAAGCATTTCAGCACCCTTTATTACTGAAACTGGATGGCAAAGGTTGTCCAGCGGTTTCATGGAGTTTACATCCGCTTTAAGACACTGTATACCTAAAAATTCTGTAAGCTCCTGATTTCCACGTCCACCTTTGTGTCCAGGCACATCAAAAGGTACAACCCTATTTAAAAGGTGATTTTTCATCGCTTCCATAATTGGAGCATTGTTTTGGGATAGTTTCAACGAAAAGCACCTCCATTAATAGACATTTGTACCACTGAAAATTTCGATCATTTCACGTCGAAGACTATTGGTAATATCAAGCCTTTCCTTTGGTGGTAACTCATAAACATCCGTATTAAATAAATAGTTTTGTAGTGTTATTTCCTTAATAAGCATTTTTGTATGAAATATATTTGATTGATATACATTAACATCAATAGCGTCATAATTATATAATGTATCTTCTTTAATATAATCTTGAATTGAAGTAATATCATGGTCTATATAGTACTTTTTCCCTCTGACATCACGGGTAAAACCACGAACACGGTAATCTATAGTAATAATATCTGAATCAAAGCTTTCAATAAGATAATCTAAAGCATTTAGTGGAGATATTTCCCCACAAGTAGAAACATCAATATCTACACGAAATGTTGATATTGCGTTATCTGGATGTGATTCAGGAAAGGTGTGGACAGTTACATGGCTTTTATCTAAATGTGCATGAATAGTATCATGCTCAGGCAGGAATGCTTTACCCTGATTACAGGATTCATCTATATTTTCAGGAGATACTTTTCCTTCAGCAATTAAGATATTAACAGAAGCACCCTGTGGCTCATAGTCCTGTTTTGAAATATTTAAAACAGTAGCCCCAATTATTTGGGTAACATCACACAAAATTTTTGTAAGCCTTTCTGAATTATATTGCTCATCTATATAATCAATATAATCCCTTTGCTGCCTTTCGGTTTTTGCATAGCAAACATCATATATGTTAAAACTAAGAGTCTTAGTTAGGTTATTAAAGCCATATAAAGACAGTTTTTTATCCAACCCTAACATCACAACCTTTCACAATTTTTCTTTAGTAAATTACCAGATGTTAATTCATTTTATCATATAAATAATTAAAAAGCAACGATAATTATAAAATAAATACTTTTATTAATTAATATATATTTTTCACTGCCTAAAACATATAGAACCACTGATTATCGCAGTTGTAGAGCTTGACAGAAAGCATTGTTTAACATATAATCTTTTATATATAATAACGTATAGTTGGATTTTAAATGGAGGGGTAAATATGTACTGTGCCAATGAAAAAAGATATGATGGAATGATTTATAATTATTGTGGGAAATCAGGATTGAGGCTGCCCGCTATTTCGCTTGGTATGTGGCATAATTTTGGTACAAATGATGTCTATTCAAATATGGAAGAAATGGCATATACTGCTTTTGATTTAGGCATAACACATTTTGATTTAGCTAATAATTATGGTCCTGTTGCTGGTGCCGCTGAGGAGAATCTAGGTAAAATCCTTGATAAAAGTATGAGGGTGTATAGGGATGAACTTTGTATTTCCACAAAAGCTGGATATGATATGTGGCCTGGGCCTTATGGCGATAAAAACGGCTCAAGAAAATACCTTACTTCAAGTCTTGACCAAAGCTTAAAGCGAATGAAGCTTGATTATGTTGATATTTTCTATCATCATGTTTTTGATCCAAATACGCCTCTTGAAGAAACTGCACTTGCACTTGATAATGCGGTTCGTCAAGGTAAGGCACTCTATGTAGGAGTTTCTAATTATAATTCTGAACAAACTAAAGAAATATCAAAAATTTTTAAGGAGCTGAAAACTCCATTTATCATAAATCAAATTGAATATTCAATGCTTAATAGATGGATTGAGGATGATGGCTTAAAGGATACTGCACTACAAAATGGTATAGGATTAATTGCTTTTTGTCCCCTCAAACAAGGACTTTTGACTGATAAATACCTAGTGGATATACCCGATGATTCAAGGGTAGGCAGGGGTAGCACTTGGGTTGGTGATTCTTTAACTTCTGAAATGATAACTAAACTTAAAAGTCTTAACGAGATTGCTCAAAATAGAAAACAAAGTCTTGCACAAATGGCATTATCGTGGATTTTGCGTGATGGTAGGATAACTTCTGTACTGATAGGTGCAAGCAAGCCACAACAAATTACCGATAATTGTATGGCTATTCATAACAATAAATTCACCGATGAGGAAATTAAAAAAATAGAAAAGATTTTATTATAAAACAATAATATAGCTAATAAAACCGTTCAAGGATAACCTTGGTCGGTTTTATTATGCTCAAAAGTTTAAGTTTTAACTGTTTGTTGATAATTCCCTAAGGAATTTTAGTAATTAAGTATAAATATTATATTATTTTTGTTAATTAGGTAAAATTAGTTGATTATTAAGATTTAATATGGTATAATATCACTAATTTAATAAATTATTGTTGAACTATATTATATAAAATATATTAAATACTTTGAAAGTGAGGTTTGGTAATGAAATATTTGGCTCATGTACGTGAGGAGGATAAGGCTGAACAACCTTTAATTGACCACTTACTACAAACTGCAGAAATTTCTTCAAAATTTGCAAAGGAATTTGATAATGAGGAATATGGATACTTATGTGGATTGATTCATGATTTAGGCAAGTATTCTGATGCTTTCCAAAGAAGAATAAGGGGTGGAAAGAAATGTGACCACTCAACTGCTGGTGCAAGGGAGATTTTCAAAAGTGCTCCATTTGGGAAGTTCCTAGCTTATTGTGCTGCTGGGCATCATTCCGGATTGCAAAATGCTGGCTCTAAACTTGATGTTGACTTTGATGGGACACTTTATTCAAGGCTATCGTCTGAATATAATATCGATGAGTCTTATAAGGCATATGAAGAGGAAATCCCTCAAAAGTTGGAGGTTAAATCTCATCCAAAAATAAAGCCTTTAAATAAAGCTGGTTTTTCATATTCATTCTTTATAAGGATGTTGTATTCCTGTTTAGTTGATGCTGATTTCCTTGATACTGAAAAATTTATGAAAAATGGACAAACGAATAGGTCGATAGAGTATGATTTTGAATCAATGCTTAAAAGCTTAAATATAAAAATGGATAAATTTAAAAATAGTTCGGGAATTATTAATGAAAAGCGAGCAGAAATATTTAATAGTTGCGTAAAAAAAGCAAATTCCGAAAGAGGACTTTTTTCGCTTACTGTACCAACGGGTGGCGGAAAAACCCTATCATCCATGGCATTTGCACTTAATCATCTTATAAAAAATGGCATGAAACGAATTATATATGTAATTCCTTATACAAGCATTATTGAACAGAATGCTAAGGAATTTACAGATACTTTTGGGGGTAATTTAATCCTTGAGCATCATTCAAATTACGATTTTAATAATAGTGAAGATGATTATAATGATATCAAAAGACTTTCATCAGAAAATTGGGATATGCCTATTATTGTAACTACTAATGTTCAGTTCTTTGAGTCATTATTTGCTAATAAATCATCTAAATGTAGAAAGCTACACAATATTGCTAATAGTGTAATAATTTTTGATGAAGCACAAATGTTACCAACTGATTTTTTAACACCTTGTATTAGGGCTATATCAGAACTCGTTCATAATTATAAATGCACTGCAGTTCTATGCACTGCAACTCAACCTGCAATAATTGATATGTTCCCAAATGAAATTGAGGTTACAGAAATCTATGAAAATACCGATGAAATTTATCAGATATTTAATCGTACTAGAATTGTACAGCGTGAAGTTATAGAATCTTCAGATTTAGCAAATGAAGTAAATGGTCTAAATCAAGCACTTGTAATTGTTAATACACGAAAACATGCATTAAAGATTTTTTCCATGTTAAATGGGAAAAACATATTCCATTTATCTACATTAATGTGTCCAGCACACAGAAAAAAAGTAGTTGAAAAGATTAAGGAGCTGTTGAAGTCTGGTGAGCCTTGTAAGGTTGTATCAACAAGGCTAATTGAGGCAGGCGTTGATGTTGACTTTCCAATAGTTTATCGTGCAAGTGCTGGTCTTGATTC
>JAAYSW010000216.1 GCA_012523875.1 Clostridiales bacterium | reverse complement strand
CTTCTTATATTTAATATAATCACTATTTTATTACTGAGATGGTCAAAGGCTATAATTTCATCATATAAAAACAAATGGCAATCTGGCATTCCTATATCATCTTTAGGTATATTAACAAGTTTTTTCTCAATATATCTCACCGTATCATATCCGAAATATCCAATAAGCCCACCCATAAGATTTGGGCGATTTGATAACTTAGGGGATTTGTTTTCATTCATTATCTTTGTTAGAAAATATACTGGATTATCTATTTCAGTCTCACTAACACCTTCTTTTGTCTTAACAATAGCGGATTTATCTTGAATCTTTATCTCCATTCTAGGATTTATTCCTATAAAAGAATAGCGTCCCCACTTCTCCTTATTGCTCACACTTTCAAATATAAAACTATTTTCTTCACCCTCACTCAACGCATTATAAATATGGACTGGCGTATGGGTATCCGATAAAAAATCATAAAATACAGGCACTGTTTTATACTCTTTTAGATATTCTTTAACCTCACTAATACTTGGATAAACCATGAAATCCCTCCTAAATTATCCTCTTATATTTATTTTTGCACGCAAAAAAGACCTATCATTCCCAATAATGGGACGATAGATCTCGTGGTGCCACCCAAATTCAAAAACAGCATAGGACAACTATACTATTTTCCTTTATCAGATACGCAACTAAAAGCCTTAATCTATGCTGTAAAGCTAAAAGCATCAATATCCTACCCTTATAACGTAGGGTTTACGGCAATGGATACTCAAGGATTAAACTCTTTCACCATGCTTCTCACAAATCCATTCATCAATTATCGTATGTATTAACCTTCCACCAATAGTTAATTCTCTGTAACACCGTTTTAATGATTACTTACCTTTGCTCCTAGAATTTCAATTATCATACTAATATTATATGCATAAAATAAAAATTTGTCAAGTCTTTTTTAAAATTTATTTTATTCTATCGACTAATAACGTAATTGTGTGATTTAAGGCTAATGAAAAATGTCTTATACAGCTACAGCACAATGATTTTACTGTTTTGTAATTTTCAAGTCATAATCATCTAAAAAAGAATGTTTTTCCCCTCCCCTATGATAGCTAATTATTGTATCTAGGTTAACATTGCTGGCACTTTTGAAAATATTTTTATCTATAAACTTATTTGTTTGACGAAACTTTTCTATTAGCATTTTCATCTCCTGACGCTTTGAATTATTTTCTTCCTCATCCCTTGCACAGCTTTCAGTAAAACGGCAAGCACATTGTATAAATTGTAGTTTATTGTAGTTCATCCAAGAGATAATATCTGCTTCTTTAACACAGTATAAAGGGCGAATAAGCTCCATCCCCTCAAAATTCGTACTATGTAATTTCGGCATCATGGTTTTCATTTGTCCACTATAAAGCATACTCATTAAGGTTGTTTCTATCACATCATCAAAATGGTGACCAAGTGCAATTTTATTACAACCCAAATCCCTTGCATTTTTATAAAGATGCCCCCTCCTCATTCTTGCACATAGATAGCAAGGACTTTGTTCAATATCAGCAACAATGTCAAATATCTGTGTTTCAAAAATATGTATCGGTATATTCAAAATCTTTGCATTATCAATTATTCTCTGTCTATTAATTTCATTATATCCTGGGTTCATAACTAAAAAGACTAAATCAAAATGAAATTTACCATGCCTTTGAAGCTCCTGCATACATTTCGCCAAAACCATCGAATCCTTGCCTCCTGATATGCAAACAGCTATCTTATCTCCTTCTTTTATAAGCTGATATTCCTTTATGCCTTCAATAAATCTACACCATATAGTCTTATGGAACTTCTTTATTATGCTTCTCTCTATTTCCTTATATCTTTCCATTAAATCCTCCAATTTTACTTTGTTTATTTCATTAATTTATAATAGTAAAACTAATCCACATCTCTGTTTTTCATGTTATATATAGTTTTAATTTTTATTATAGATTTAACTTTATTTAAGTATATTTATTTTCATCTGCCTTGTCAAGTGGTTTTATACATACCATATAAATTTCCTATGATATTGACAGAATTAATATTATATGATATAGTTAAATAGCAAATGTTTTCTAGGGTTCCGTAATAAATATATTAGTCAGGTCCGAGAGAAAACGCACAAGAATACTTGTGTACACGGCGGGACAAAAACCTAGGAGTTAAATCTCTCCTAGGTTTTTTATTTAAGGAGGTAATTATTATATCAAGTTTAATTCTTACTACAATCTTAGCGAGTTCGGTTGATTGCGTAAATCCTATTGCTATAACCCAACAATTTATACTGCAAGGGATGGTAAAAAAACCAAAACATATATGGTTCTTTATTTTAGCAACAGGCATTACTAACCTTATAAGTGGTCTGCTTGTGTATTATGGATTAGCCGCAATAATAGGGAGGCTCGCAAAATCCCTTATGGAAAACTATAGCACCATTATTTATGGACTTGAACTTGCTTTAGGCATAGCCTTTCTTATTGCTACCTTTCATTTAGTATTTAAAATTTTTAAAAATAAATCTAGTGGTATCCAAATCTCTAGCAACGATGAGGAAAAGCTTTCGAAAAAAATTAAATCCGTATCACCATTTTCATTAACCATACTTGGTATAACTGCAACCCTATATGAGCTAACATCTGCATTACCATACTTTGCATTCCTTGCTATTTTGCTTACTTTTAAACTTTCACTAGCAACATTAATGCTTATACTAATCCTTTATAATGCAATATATATTTCACCACAGGCTGCAATGTATTTCCTTTATATTAAGAAACAGCATAAATTTGATAAGCTTTATATATTCATAAAGGAAAAGATGAAAAAATATTCATCAGTCCTCGCTCCTACAGCTTTATTTTTAATCGGGGGATTCCTTGTATTTCATTCTGCATTAAAATTTAAATAAAAACTCAAAAGGTATAATGCTATTAAAATAGCATTATACCTTAAATCATCAATAAGACTTCCCAGTATAAAAATTATTCAACCTCGATATCCTCAGCACTTACCTCAATAACCTCTTCTGGGTTATCAGTTTTATTTACCTCATATCCTGTTTTCTCCCCACATAGATGACAGAATTCCTGATCCTTTTGAATTTTTCCTTTACAAGAAGAACAATTTGTTTCATTTCCCAATTCGCTGATTCTATTATTAAGTTCACTTATCTTATCCATGGAATTAGAAATCGCTGTTATTTCTTCAACATATGTTTCAGGCATTATGTTTTTATTTAGCTCATAAAACTTTTTCCCTATCTCCATATACTTCTTTGATATTATTGACTTTTCTTCATTTATTTTGTGTTTAAGTTTAGTTCTTTCTGCTACTATTTTAGATTTATCAGCAATACTACTCGCAGTCTTTGATGCAGTGCTATAAACCTTTCCTCCAATTTCTCCAACCTTATCCATAAAACTCATAATATATTCCTCCTGTTTTATTATAGTTATAGATTATAGTATGTTATCCTTAATTATATACCAACTTCTTGCGTCTGTCAATGAAAAATATATGAAAGCTTAATAAATAATATTGTATACCATAGGCTTTCTTGTCTTTTGTTTTTGACAAATCATAACTGCTTTTCTAGCCATATTTAAGGCTTCATCAAAATCATTTTCCATAGAGGAGAATAGAGTCATAATTTTCTCACCTTTTTCAATATAATCTCCGACAGATTCATTTAACTTAATCCCTGCGGAAAGGTCAATTTCACTATCCTTAGTTGCACGGCCTGCACCAAGCTTTAACGCTATTAATCCAACTTCCTCACTGTTAATCCCTGCGATATATCCATCTTGCTCTGCTAACACTTCAACACTATATTTTGGTTGTGGCAAAAGTGAATAATTATCAATAACAGAGGGATTCCCACCTTGTAGCTCAATCATAAGACGCAATCTCTCCAATGCCTGACCACTATTAATCGCCCCAATAGCAAGCTTTTTGCATTCCTCAGCATTTCCCTTTTCAGCCATTTCAAGCATATTAGCAGATAAATCAATGCATAGCTCATAGAGCCTACCTTTTTTATTTCCCTTTAATATCTCAATAACCTCCATTATTTCAATTGCATTACCAACTGAATCCCCAAGCGGTTCATCCATATTTGTTATCATTGCCCTGCATCCTTTACCAGCATTAACTGCAGTATTTACCATAGTATTTGCAAGCTTTATCGCCGTTTCTTCAGTTTTCATAAAAGCACCACTTCCAAGCTTTACATCAAGCAAAATGCAATCAGCACCCATTGCAAGCTTTTTGCTCATAATACTTGAACTAATTAAGGGGATACTATCCACTGTTGCAGTTGCATCCCTTAGTGCATATATTTTTTTATCAGCAGGAACAATATTACCACTCTGTGATATTATAGAAAAGCCCGCCCTCCCAACAACTTCAATAAACCTTTCAAATGATAATTCAGTTTTAAAATTAGGAATACTCTCTAGTTTATCTATAGTCCCACCCGTATGTCCTAGCCCCCTACCTGACATCTTAGGTACATATGCTCCGCATGCAGAAATAATCGGTGCAATTATAAGACTGGTTTTATCACCAACGCCGCCCGTACTATGCTTATCAACAGTAATGCCATCAATTCCACTCAAATTAATCATTTCACCCGATTCACACATCGCAAGTGTTAATGCAGTTGTTTCCCTATCACTCAAGGAATTAAAACATACAGCCATCAACCATGCAGAGAGTTGATAATCAGGAATTTCACCATTTACATAACCATTCACAAACCAGCGAATTTCCTCATCAGTTAATTCTATTCCATTCTTAGTTTTTGAAATAATATCATAACTACTCATAAATACTCCTTAACAAAAAGGAGGTTCAAATTTGAACCTCCTCTAATCTTTATGACGTAAACGTATAAGTGAATTTTGGGGATTTAAGACCAAGATAACTTCTGAAAGTATTTCCCTTTACTGTTACTTGACCATCAACTACAACATATGCTGCATATCCACCATCACCTTCAACAATAGAAATCCAATTATTCGGATCAGCTGAAAGCCGAATTCCAAGACTTGATTCAAGCTTTTCCTTAACAGAAGATGAACTCATAACCCTTACAGTCCCATAATGCCCATCTACTGATGCATCATATTCACAAGCTGTACTTGTAAGGTATGGTAAATTTGCTACAAACACATCTTTACATGATGCAGTATATCCACCACTTGATGCATAGAACATTGTTAATGCATATGAACCATTATAATAGCAAGCTTCACCAAGAACAGCCGCACAAGCGTCAATAACTGTTTGTGACACGCCACCCTTCATGCGTAAATCCCTGCCATTATTTCCATTATATTTAATATAAGTGTAAGCTGCAACTGCTTGTGCTTTAATAGCCTCAAAACTCATTGATGAGCCTATTTCGTAGTTAACAACCAGTGGTAATAAATCCATAACACTACCTGTTACACCGTCAACTGTAATCTGCTCAGTTGCTGCCGTCCCTGTATTCGAAATTGTAATCCCAGGATAATAATGTTTTAAAATCTCCTGATAATTATATCCGCCATATATGGCGTAAGAATTTGCACCATTCTGACTTAAACCTACACCATGACCATAGCCATAGGTTGTAAATGCAAATTCACCCGCTGATACTGCCACTACTGGTGGTTGTGTTTCAGCTGGTACCTGCCTTGTTGTAATTGCTGGCTGAGTTGTTGTTACAGGTGTTTCTGTTTCTGCCACAGTAGTAACTGTAGTTTCAACAGCTGCCTCTTTAATAACCTTTGGTGCATCCTCATAGCCAACAAGAGCTAAACTGTCATTATAAGCTGATAAATCAGCCTTCCACCATTCTTTAATGTCATTGTCCGCATACACACTTTTTTGACTGCCTTGTTCCTCTCTGAGCATTTGCTCATTAAGTGTACCCGCACCTTCAACTATATCGACCATACTAAATACTGTTACAAACATCATAACAGATGTTAAAGTCATTGCGATACGCTTTAGTGGTATTCGAATTTTCATAAAAAATACTCCCATAATTCTCGCCTTTAACGGCTTTATTTCCCTGCTGAAACAATTGCTCAGCATAATACATCCTTTTTAAATTATATGAAGATGTATTTGGGATTTATGTCTATGTTACCTCGTCATCACTCAATCTTCGTCCTACAACAACAAATCTTGAGTTATCGGCATCTGAATAGCAGGTTGATAATGCAATAAGCTTATCTCCGTATTCAACATCGACATCAATATTTATCGGTGTCCTACGCCTTACCTGATTAACATATTGGTTGAAATCATCCTCATCTGAGAAATCAACTTTATTCCAATATTTAAAATCAGAAGTTGCAGAGCCACTGACTATAAAAAAACCAAATATCTCGTATTTATAGTCCTTATAATTAGAACTCAACTCGATAATTGAATTTTTTTCATAAAAAGAATAATCCTGGCGATAACGCCTCAAAGAGCCAAACATTGTGTCATTACGCATATTATGACCATAAACAACCAAATTATCCGAATGTAAATTTTCATCAGAACCAAAATTTGCTCTATAATCTAAGAAAATAGTACCAGCCTTTGAATATTCCTTATTGAAGTCATGGTCAATATAAAAGCTATTTCCTATTTCAGGATTATCAGGAATTTGTACCACTGGATAATCCACCATTATATTTTTTATTCTTATATAACCAACGGTATCAGAATTTTGTTGATATAACTCCGCCGCTCTTTCAAACATAGGAGGTTCAGTTACAACAGGCTCTGTTCTAATCTCTTCTGTTAAGACAATGCTAGTAGTAGTTCTTGAAGAATTAAAGCTTGAAAATGAGGATTCCTCAACTAAAGCCTTATCCTTAGAAATATATACTAGGAAGCCTATCAAAACAACAACAGCAACACTTGCACCGATGATTATGTATTTATTATCTATCTTTTTAATATCTGTTTTCATATTCTTTACCCGTAAGGAATAAATTCTGCTTCAGAATCAAAGCGTTCGTTATTCCACCTATAATATTCATCAGGCATTAATGGATTCGGATTTCGTGAATTATTCTGTGTTCCCTCATATGGGTCTTCACCCTCACGAACAAGCCTTGCAACAACAACCAACCTTGCATCAGAAAACTCACTGCTACAGGTCGAAAGCGTTAATAGCTTATCTCCATATTTTACATCAACATCATTCAGAATCTTAGAACGGATTTTCACTCCATTTACATAAGTATAAAATTCTTCTTCATCTTTAAAATTTATATAATTATAATACGGAAAAACATCAGAAGAACCTGTTGCCAAAAACACTCCAAAAATTTTATAAGTATATGTTTTATAGTTAGAGTTAAAATTAATAAGCGGATGTTTTCCATAATAAGAATAATTAGTATCATATAGCTTTAGTGAGCCAAACATTTCACCCTTACTCATATCATGACCATATAGAATTAGGTTGTCGGAATTCCTTTCAGCAAGCTTACCGCCCACAACATTATCAAAGGAATTTCTCCAATCAAGAAAAATCGTACCTGCCTTTGCATAATCATGATTAAAATCACGATCAAGATAATATACATTCCCTGTTTCAGCATTCCTTCTTTGAACTACAGGATAATCAATTTGAGTATCAGGTATATTTATATATCCAACAGTATCTGCATTAATCTCCCAAAGTGCCCTAGCACCACTTAGGAACTCCCAATATTCCTCTTCAACCCTCTCAGTCTCCATTTGCTTTTGTGTATCAGAGGTTTCATCTTCTGTACTGTAGTATATATTTTTTGTATCATCATAGAGCTGATTTGTTTTATGGCTAGACCAAAAATAATCATAAATGTAAAATGAAGAAATGCCCAAAACAATTATTGCAAGAAGGAATGTAATTTTCCTAATTACATCTTTTACTCCATCACTACGGCATGGGAAAATATCTTTTAATACATCAAAATATGAAAACTTTTTTCTATTTTTCTTGTAAGAAATTATTCCACTCATTCTACTAAACATCCTCCATCAGCAAGGATTGCACGATTTCAAAAATGCATATGGCAGTTTTTTGCCTCACACTTTCTCTTGACATATCGTCCAAATCAGACAATCTCAATAGCTTAACAAATTCCCTATCCTCATAAATAAACCCTGTATAAACTGTTCCAACTGGCTTATTAGGTGTTCCCCCTTCAGGACCTGCAATCCCTGTAACTGAGATGCAGATATCGGCGTTGGAAGCTTTTTTCAAGCCTCTTACCATAGACAATGCGACTTCTTTACTAACCGCACCAAATTCGTCTAATTCATCCTTTGGAACATCTAGGTATTTTTGTTTCATACTGTTTGCGTAGGTACAAATCCCAAATTCAAAAACTTGCGATGCACCAGATACTGATGTTATCAGTTCCGAGATAAGACCACCTGTACAGCTCTCTGCTGTCGCAATAATCTTCCCTCTTATTATTAACAAGTTTACTACACCTGTAACCAATTTGTCAAGTTTTTGAGCGTAACTTTTATAGGAATGCTGACTATTTCCAAAAGTACAAGCTTCTTTTTGCATATTACCACCAACTTTTATTAATTATCTGTGAACATTTTATTAACAAACCTTTAACAACCATCCACCCTAATTGTAACCTTTTGGGTTTCTTGAATTGATTTTGTAACCATTTCATCAAAATCCACCCTATTTTCTGCAACCTCGATTTCCTCAAGCGTCGGTCTTACCTTAGGATGCTTAGGTGTAAATACTGTACAACAATCTTCATATGGCTGGATAGAAATCTCAAAGGTATCGATTTTGCGTGATATATCAACAATTTCTGTCTTGTCCATTCCTATAACTGGACGAAATACTGGCATTTTGCAAACTGCATCTGTACAAACAAGTGCTTCAATCGTTTGGCTTGCAACCTGTCCAACACTTTCACCCGTAATTAATGCCATGCTCCCATCACGCCCAGCAACACGCTGGGCAATTTCCACCATTAGTCTTCGCATTATTATTGTAAAATATTCCTCTGGGCATTCCTTACGTATGGTTTCCTGTATTTCAGTAAAAGGAACACAGTAAAAGTTTATATCACCACAGTAATCCGTAATTTTTTTACATAACTGTTCAACTTTCATTCTTGCTCTTTCAGAAGTATAAGGTGGGCTAATAAAATGTATTGCCGATATTACAAGCCCTCTTTTAGCCATCATATAACCAGCAACTGGACTATCAATTCCACCTGAAAGCAAAAGCATTGCCCTACCACTTGTCCCTACAGGCAATCCACCAGCACCACTCTCTTTTTTTGAATGGATGTAAGCGTTAGTATCTCTTATTTCAACAGTAATTATAATTTCAGGTTTTTTTACATCTACTTTAAGATGAGGGAATGCCTCAAGTATTTTTGCTCCAAGCTCCCTACAAATTTCCGGAGATTTCATAGGAAAACTTTTATCAGCACGTTTCGCTTCTACCTTAAACGTTCTTGCAAAAGATAATTCATCATCAAAATATCGCATAGTTTCAGCAACAATTGCATCATAATCTTTTTCAGTAACAGTTGCCTTACTCAGTGTAGATATTCCAAAAACTTTCTTCATCATGAGATACGCTTCATCTAAATCAGATTCTTCATTTTCAGATTCAATATAAATTGTGGATTGTGCCTTTGATATGGAGAACTTACCTAAGCCCCTCAAGCGTCTTCTTATATTTTTCATCAAGATATTCTCAAATGTACTTTTATTCAGCCCTTTTAGAGCAATTTCACCATACTTTGCAAGTATTACCTCAGCCATAATAATCCTCCGTATATATACTATTATAATGTATAATTATTTTCATTCATCATTTTTGTTTTTAATTCTATCAATTAAACCTTTTATCCAGTATTGCAATGATATTGCAACAAAAAATATACCTGTTGGGTTAAAGTTTAGCATATTATTATATATAAACCCGTTTTCATTTATAATTGCAAGCACAACCATTATTATCCCTAATATTAGAAATATTATCATTGTAATATTTGACTTAATTCCCGTATTTGTGAAATACGCATTCTTCCATATACACATACTTATAAAATATAATGCTGGAATAATAATCAATAGATTCGCCTCTAGTATAGGGGTAGCCCAATTAGATATAAAACATTCCTTCACTATACCATTTATCAATATCAAAACAAGCATTAAAAACATTGTTTGGTATGAAATCCTTTGCCTGTTTCTTACCTGCAACTCATCAAATTGTTCACTTTTCATTTTAATCCTCCCAAAAAAGCTCATCTAATGTCCTGTCTAACTCCTTACAAATGGCCCTACATAATTTTATGGTCGGATTATAGTCGCCATTTTCAATTGCATTCATAGTTTGTCTAGTGATACCAATTGCTTCTGCAACATCCTTTTGTGACATATCCTTTTCAGCACGTGCCGATTTAATCCTCAAATTCTTCCCCATGACAACCTCCCCTTTAATAGAAGAAAGTATATCATAAAGCAAGCCCTATGTCAAGTATATGTGACAAAAATTATAATATATGTTAACTAATTAAGTAAATTATTCAACAACAACTCTGCTAATTAAATTTAAACCTTTGCTTTGCTTCAACAATTGCATCTATAAGCATTTCCATTTCCTTAATTGTATTCTCATAACTGGTGCTTATTCGTATTGAGCTATCAATAATTTCATCCTTTATGCCAAATTCCCTCAAAACACTGCTCTTAGCACCCTTTGAACAAGCCGAACCACTCGAAACATATATACCTTTTTCCTCAAGGAAATGTAACATAATTTCTGAACGTATTCCTTTAATAGATAGATTTATAATATAGGGCATATTATTGTTATCAATATTGATTATTACATCATCAAGCTTTTTTAATTTTTCAAGAAAATATTCCTGTAGTTCTTTAGCCCTCTCTAATCTAAAATCAATCGTTTTTGCCAATTCTTCAACTGATGCACCTAATCCTGCTATAAGCGGAACACTTTCTGTCCCCGAACGTACACCTTTTTCCTGACCACCACCAAAGCAAGTAGGCTCAAGTCTTATCCCTCTTTTTTTATAAATAGCACCAACACCTTTGGCTGAGTGAACTTTATGCCCACTAATTGAAATAAGATCTGCATTAAGTTCTTTTACCTTCATAGGAATTTTCATAAAACCCTGCACGCCATCACAATGCGTAATAATGTCTGGGTTTTTCCTCTTAATAGCTTTAAAAATCTCGCCAATAGGCAGTATATAACCATTTTCGTTATTGACAAGCATTGCACTTACCAAGCAAGTATTTTCATCAACCGCATTAATAAAATCCTCAACGGCAAATTCACCCATGCTATTCGGCGATACCCTCACAATATCAAAGCCGTTTTCCTCCAGCTTATTCATACACTCGCTAACAGAAGGGTGTTCAATGCTTGTGGTTACAATCTTTCTTTTTCGTTTGCCATAAGCTCCTACAGTGCCAAATATCGCAAGGTTATTGCTTTCCGTTGCACCTGATGTAAAGTAAATACATTCGGGTTCACAAGCCAATGCCATGCCTATTATTTTTCTTGTATTATCAATAATTTTCTCTGCCTCGATACCCATCCCATGCAATGAAGATGGGTTTCCGTACTTTACCTGTAAACACCCTGTAATCGCCTTAACAGCCTCATTACAAACCTTTGTTGTCGCTGCATTATCTAAATATATCACCATTATTCGCTCTCTTTCAACCAAGTTTAACTTTTACTATACTTTAATTTAATATTATAACATATTTCATATCATATTTCTACAACCATATTTTGTGCTGTAAGAGAATACTTCTAATTCTCTATTCGGATAAAAACTTTTATTAAAAAGAATGAAACTTTTTAGCTTGTTAAATAGTTAATATAGTAGCATATTGGTTGACACTGTTGGTATAAATGTGTTAAACTTAATGAGTTGTATTCGAAAAAGGAAATGTTTTTTCTACAAGAAAGGAATGTTGAATTTGAGCAAATCTCCAGATGAAAAATATAAGGATTTAATTGATAATGAGGAAATAGCAGACTATACTTATGATCCCTCCATGAAATATCAACTCGTCCTAGTTGGTGAAAAACCCATTAAAACCAATTTTATTGTTGATATTGTAAAAGACTTATTCTTTTCAAACAAAGGTGTAATGCGTTTAGCTGCGGCATACTTTTTTTTGATGGTTTTAATATTACGTAAAAACTTTGAAAACCCCGTGAAATTTTCTGAATTAGTTTTTATTAAAGATATCAGCTTATCTTCAATAATTATCAATGTTTTTATAATATTTGCTGCCTTATCCATTATTGCATTCACATTTCGAAAGAAGATTGTAACTGATGCTTACTTCTTCATCGCCTGTTTATCATACTATTTCATTCTGACATTGTGGAAAAATAATAATGCCTATTATTCAATTGGAGTAATCATTATCCTTTCCATTTTTGTTGGATTTGTCTTGAAAAAAGGATACCTAAAAGAAATTAGTAACCCTAAAAAAAGAACAACAATAGTTATTATTTCACTTCTTTTTTTCGCTTATGTAGTAATTATCGGTGGTTTAACCGTTTGCAGATACCTAATATATTACTCATCATGCTTTGACTTTGGAATATTTGCACAGATGTATTACTATATGAAAGAAACTCTTTTACCTAATACGACTTGTGAAAGAAATGAGTTACTATCACATTTTGCAATCCATGTTTCGCCTATTTACTACATCATATTACCTATATATTATGTATTTCCAAGCCCTGTAACATTGTTAGTTCTTCAAGCAATAATAGTTGCAAGTGGCATATTTCCACTATATAAGTTATGTAAAAAACATAATTTAACTAATGCAATTACTATTTGCATATGTATAGCGTACATTGCCACACCTGCACTAATTGGTGCAAACTTCTTTGATTTTCATGAGAATAAATTTCTCACGCCATTGATTCTATGGTTTTTATACTTCCTTGAAAAGAAAAAATGGCTAGGAATGTATATCTTTATGGCTTTAACCCTAATGGTTAAGGAAGATGCACCAGTTTATGTCGCTTGTATTGCTT
>JAAYSW010000215.1 GCA_012523875.1 Clostridiales bacterium | reverse complement strand
TCTGATTTAATTATCGAAACAGATAAACTTATCGACCGCCAGCTAGATAGAATTTCTGTAAGCGTTAAACTAGGGTTTAAAAAGATTATACCAGATGCGGTTAAGTGCTTGATAATTTAACCAACGTAGCACGTTGGATCGCATTTTCGGGCGTAGTTGGCTGTTGGATTCTACTGAACGCACGAACGGTGGCTTGATGTTTTATAGCTCAATTCTTCTGAACGCTCGAATAGTTACTTGATGGTTTAGTGTGCTATATTTCTAAAATGATAGAACAGTTAGGCGTACCCCTAAATAATTAAGGTATGCCTAACTGAAAATTATAAAAAGGAGAATATTTTATGTCAGAATTAATAAATAAACTTAATGAATTTACAAGACGTGAACATACAGAAGATGAGGTTTATATCTTTGACCTAGTCCTATGTGATAATGATATAGACCGTGATGGAGAATGCTTTTCCTTATCAGCTTTAGAAACACTTCAAAAACTTTTCATAGGCAAAACTGGACTCTTTGACCATGATACAAAGGGAACTAACCAAACTGCAAGAATTTTTTCAACAGAACTTATTACTGATAATAGCAAAAAAACTAAATATGGTGCAGTTTATACTTATCTTAAAGCTTGTGCATATATGGTAAAAACATCATCAAATGCAGATTTAATCAAGGAAATTGATGGTGGAATAAAGAAAGAAGTGAGCATTTCCTGTTCATGCTTAAATCAAACTTGCTCAATTTGTGGTGCAAACAAAAAGAAAAAATCCTGTGGTCATATCAAGGGTAAAGTTTATGGTGGAAAACCTTGTTACGTCATCCTTGATGATGTTACTGATGCTTATGAATGGAGTTTTGTTGCTGTTCCTGCACAGATTAATGCAGGAGTTACGAAGCGATTTGGCAATTCCAGTGATGAGAATGAAATTATAAAGATGATGCAAAATGAGCTTGATGAGAGAGATAAAATCATTGGGCTTATTGGAGAAAATTTAAAGGCTGAGATTACAAAGCTTAGCTTTTTGACGAAATCCCACAGTCTTTCAACAATTTTGTCAACAGTTGTTGAAAGAATGGATGTTATGGAAATGATTGAGTTAAAAGAGGGGCTAGAAAAAGAATATAGGGGAAAAACACAAAGACAGTTAGTCAAGGCATATGATGACAATAACTCAAGCTTTAAACTTTAGGGGGGTTGAATATGAATATAAATAGTATTATTTCGCTGTTCACACTTTTTTCAGGTGAACCAGAGGCTAAATCATATATTCCATTAATTAATTCTGCTATTACAGAAGTGAAAAATCGGCTTAAAGCTGATGTTAATTTAGAGGATGAACGCTTATCATTTTTATGTGCAGCGATTGCTAATTTAAGATATACTCAAATTCTTGCAGCAAGGGATAGGTTACGCTATACCTTTGCAGGAGCGGTTGCACAGATGAGCAATGGTGCCCAACAGCTTGATTTTGCTAATTCACTTGTTCGTGAATATTGGGCGAGCATAAAGGATCTTATTAATGATACCGACTTCACATTTCTCAATGTTTAGGAGGGATTATATTGAATTCTGTTTATGATTTATTAGAAAGGATACAGGAAATTCTCAGGGGTGAGGATGGGCAAAATATATTTAATGAATATCAGCAAACTCTCATTGAGAAACAAAACAAGGAACCTTATGTTACAATTGGGATAAAGGAAATCATTTCTGAATCACCGTATCAAATGTCTTTATCAAAGGTATATTCTACAAAGGTTGTATTCAGTGTTAATATAATTTCTGATGTAGAAAAGGGTTATAAGGCTCTGTATGAATATTTTGATGCCATTATTTTAGATAGGCTTTTAAATTTAGTTTATGCTGATAAAATTTACACAAAGCCTCTTGAATTTAATCATAAAATAAGAAAATTACAATTATATTCGGAGTTTACAATTAATACAAGCATGATGTTTCAAAATTGAAGGGAGGATTAAAATGCCACATACCGTGGAAGTAAAAAACACTTCATATAGCATACCGTTCGGTTCGTTTGTTTTTGTAATTTCATCATATAGAATAGAATCATCAGCATCTTTTATTAGCAAGCCAACTGTGAATGGTTCTATTATTCTTCAAAATCAGGGGATAAAACCATCTATAATAACAATTAAGGGTAAATTCCATCAAAGTCAAACGCCAATAGCCCCTATTTTGAATGGGTTTACCAATGGAAGAACAAGTTTTTCCTTTAGTTTTAATCGTATGAGGTTTTCAGGACTTTATTTATCAAAATTTATTTGTAATGAGTCAATAGATAACCATTTTTCTGAGTATGAGTTAATATTTATCACAAAAAACAGTATTACGGAGGTGGAGGAATAATGCCGACAGTAAGACTTGAACTGACGAATGTAAATGGTAATGTATATTCTTCTAATGACTGTTTTTCATTTAATTTTGAAAAGGAATCCTATACCCCATATACGCATCTTAATGCGGTGTTTAGTTTTAATACTACAGTCGCAAATCCTAAAGAGGTATCATTTTATATTGATGATAAGAGGGTGCATCATGGGATTATTGATAAAATTGATTTTTGTACGGAACAGGTTGGAAGGATAGTAGTAAGACTTAGCTCAAAGGGGTTTACATCAATGCTCATACAGAATCAGCTTGAACCGGGACTTAAACCAAATGTATCGCTCAATTCTCTCATGGGAAGTTTTATTAATATCCCAAATGTAACGCATGAAAATAACTCTAACACCCAAAATTATATTTTTATTAGGAACAACTCAAATATGTGGGACTCTATTGCAAATTTAAGTTATAAGCTTTTAGGGACATATCCTTATATTGAGGGTACGAATACTGTACGCATATCTCCTAAAGAAAACCCTAAAAAAGTAAGTCTTAATAATGAAAATATGCTTTCATATGGTATTGTAAATGATTATACTAGAATTATCAGCGATTATCATATGCAGGATATTAATGGGGATTACAGCGTATATAACCTCTCAAACCCAGTCGCATATAGCAGAAATATTGTTCGGCACAAACATATAGATATTGATAGACAGTATTTATATTCCCCACAGGATGCACTGGTTTACAGAATTGCACACTGCATGAGAGGATTTTTCTCATACTATGGTGAGTATAATGGCTATGGTGGAGAGGATTTAAGCGATATTCTTGTAATTGATGGAGTTATCACAAACGCACGAATAAATAAAATTGAAGTAAGCGGAAATCCAAAAGGAATATCTACAAAATGTTATGCATATTATGATAGCTTTTTTAATGTGTAACGCTCTTAGGAAATTTGTATATAATATAGTATTGGGGCAGTTAAGTGAAAAATTATTTTAGCGAACCGTCTGCTCACCACTTTGGTGCTGACCCCAAAAAAACCACCCAGAGTAAAATACTGAGTGGTTTTTCTATGCCGCCAAGCCTACGGCTATGAGGTTGCCAACAAGCCTACGGCTATGAGGTTGCCACCTCAAACTCCGCTAAACTTTTTAAAAAAAGTTTAATCAAAAACTTTTAAATTGATTTGTATAAAGGAAAAATCCTAAAATGCAGGCGGCAGCTTGCCGCTGAAAAAAGTTTAATCAAAAACTTTTCTTTCTATGATAGCTTAAAAAATCAAATCTAATTTTCTCAGAAATAAGATTAAGCATCTGTCCAGTCGATTCAATTAAATCAGTAACCGTTTCCGTATCAATCTCAAGAGGAATATCAGCAGGATACCTCGTTTCTATATAATAACGGTTAAGATTTGCACATTTTACAAGCCATTGTGAGAAATTCCCGTCAATTTGTGTAGCCTGTTTACAAAGCCAAGTTAAGTTATGCCCATCAAATAACTTATTCTTTTTAAAGAGTAGATAGCCTTTAAGTGCTTTTTCGATGCACTGTTGACAATGGAAAGCCACAATGCTATAACATCTTTCATCATCAATAAGATGTCTTGCAGAAAGATAATCAATATTTGCATTGAAAAGCCAATCAAAATATCTTCTGCTGTCGCTTCCTTTATATCCCCTACTCATAAAGCAATGTCCCCGAATTACTTATTTTCCATGCGAAAGTACCAATATCATCTTTTAAATCATTCCATTCTGATTCTTTGTAGATAACAAGGTCAAACGGGATATCGCTATCTATACCCATATATAGCTGACATTCAAGTTCTGAAACACTAGCTACACTATCATCAACTATAAGGCATAATTTAAAGCTCGTAACCTCGCCAGAGATATTTACTTTATTACTTATTAGAAATATTTTTAAAGGGGAACAGATTTTAACGATTACATCAGCTATTATTCTGATTTTTGTCGTATCAATCATATCATCACTCCTTAATTCACCTAAATCTTTAGATTATAACGGATGCGTGTCTAGTTACATGACAACCTATATTTACAGCAACAGGAAGTCCTGCAATATGGGTGGCGTATTCTTCTATATTAACTCCAAGTGCGGTAACGCTGCCGCCAAAGCCTTGTGGACCAATACCAAGCTGATTAATTTTCTCAAGCATTTTTAGCTCTAAATCAGCATACAAAGGTTTAGGATTTCTAATGGATAAATCCCGACATAATGCTTTTTTAGCAAGATAAGCGGAATATTCAAAACTTCCACCAATACCGACACCTACTATAATGGGAGGACATGGATTACTTCCAGCAGTAGAAACGCTATTAACAACGAAATTAATTATTTCATCAGTAGTAGCAGAAGGCGTGAACATTTTTAATGCCGACATATTTTCGCTTCCAAAGCCTTTTGGACAAACATTAATTTTCACCTTATCCCCTTCAACTATTGATGTATGTATAACAGCGGGAGTATTATCATTAGTATTCACACGTTCAAGAGGGTCGGATACAATTGAGCAACGCAGATAACCCTCTATATAGCCCCTTGAAACGCCTTTATTTATGGCATCTACAAGGTTTCCATTTTCAAAATGCACTTCTTGTCCTATTTCCATGAAGATAATTGCCATTCCTGTATCCTGACATATTGGAATACATTGCTCCCGTGCAAGCTTAATATTTTTAGCTAAATCCATAAATATTTCACGGCCAATGGGGGATTTTTCTATATTAACGCTATCTTTTATTTTATCTTCAAGGCTTTTAGAGAGATGCAAGTTAGCCTTAATACATAAGTCCCTGACTGTATCTTCAATTATTTTTACATCAATATTTCTCATTTATTCCTCCTGTATATAGTAAGGGGTTACCAATGTAGGATGCTATAATTATGTATGAATTGCGGTCCAGCGTGCTACGCTGGTCGGGGTCAAGGGGTGAAACCCCTTGTTCCTTGACCTTCTCCCTTGACTATCTTCCCATCAATCATAACAAAGGTTGGTTCATTCAATATATCAAGTGGATTTGCTGTATTATAGAGTTGCAAGTCTGCATCCTTTCCGACCTCAATACTTCCAACTCTATCAGCTATACCGATAATTTTGGCTGGATTTATTGTTATTGCACGCAATGCTTCATCATATAATAATCCACCCTTTACACATAGAGCGGCGGATGTTGGGAGATGCTGAATGGGAACTACGGGATGGTCGGTACAAATACAAATATTCACATTATTCTTAAACAACTCACTTGCATTTTTTTCATTTAGATCTTTTAACTCTGGCTTCGATCTATCGCAAATAACAGGCCCTACAATTGCACTGATATTTTCCTCTCCGAGAATATCGGCAATAAGATGTCCTTCAGTTGCATGAATTAGGACTAAATCAAGATCAAATTCATTTGCAATACGAATTGCAGTAAAAATATCATCAGCCCTATGGCAGTGAAAATGAGCCTTTTGTTTTTTACTTATAATTGAAGTAAGTGCCTCAGATTTTATATCATATTCAGGTGGCTCAAGGTTTTCCTTATCATTTTCATAGGCTACTAAATCATCATAATATTTTTTTGCTTTATACAGCCCCTCACGAATAATAGCAGTTGTTGCCATTCGTGTAATAGGGGTTTGGTTTTTATCATTATAAACTGATTTAGGATTTTCACCAAGTGCAAACTTAATGCCAATTTTGCCAATAACCATATCATCTATACGCTTGCCATAGGTTTTAATTGCAATAATTTCACCACCAATAGCATTTGCACTTCCCGGTGCAGTAACAACGGAAGTAATCCCTCTTTTATATGCCTCTTTAAAACAGAAATCAAGAGGATTCACGCCATCAACCGCACGGACATGTGGAGTGAATGGGTCGCTAGCCTCATTGCAATCATCACCCTCAAAGCTAATTGCATTCTCTATAATTCCAAGATGGGTATGGGCATCAACAAAGCCAGGAATCAGCAATTGTCCCCCACCATCAATATCATTCTTTGAGATAGTGGTAGGAGAACCCTCACCAATATCATGAATCTTTCCATTACGAACCTCGACCCAGCCATTGTCTATCTGTAAATCAGCCATTGTTTTTATTTTAACATTATATATAATCATTTTCAACCTCTATTATTTGTTAATAGCTCGAAAATATTTCTAGCTACTTCATTAGGCGTTCCACTGGTGGTTACGGATATTGAGGAATTAGCCTTGTATATTGGGTATCGTTTGTTGTATAAGTTCTCCAACCATTCAACTGTATTATTAACAACAAGAGGACGGTTACTATCACCAGAAATGCGTTTATAGCAAATGTTGAAGGGTACGTCGAGGAAAATCACAACCCCAGCCTTATTTGCAATTTCAGCATTTTTATCGTTGAGCATTGCCCCACCACCACAGGCTATAACCATTTGTTTTTGTGAGAGTATTTCAATTGCCTTAGTTTCGAGCATACGGAAATGCTGTTCACCTTTTTTTTCAAAGATTTCTGCAATTGTCATATTTTCTGTTTCCTCAATATAATTATCCATATCGACATAACCCACACCGAGCAAATTAGCTAGAATGCGTCCTACCGTTGATTTTCCACAACCCATAAATCCGCAAAGAAAAATTGTCATTTAAAATCAGCCTCAACTTTC
>JAAYSW010000037.1 GCA_012523875.1 Clostridiales bacterium | reverse complement strand
TAGCAACGGCTTCTCTTATTATCATTGGAACACTCGGCGTAGGAATAATGGAGTGGAAGAACCCGGAGACAATGGGAGGGTTGAGTGTATTACAAAAGATTTCTAGAGCATTATTCCAATCAGTAACACTCAGGACTGCTGGATTTAACACAATTGACGCCGCCTCCATGCATGAGGGTACTAAGCTGTTTTCATCTGCCTTGATGTTTATCGGTGCTGCTCCTGGTTCAACAGGTGGCGGAATTAAAGTTACTACATTTGTAGTGTTGATGGCAACGGTATTTAGCGTAATAAGAAATCGCTATGATACTATTGTAATGAAAAGACGTGTTGATAAAGAAGTTGTTTATAAATCGTTGGCTATCACTGTTCTTGCAGGGCTTGCTCTTGTAATTACAACTTGTATAATCGGATTTGACAAGCGAAACTTTAAAACAGTAGATATAATTTTTGAAGCCTTTTCGGCGATGACTACTGTGGGTATTACTACCGGTGTTTCTGAACTTGCCAGTCCACTTTCAAAAATTGTACTTATGTTAACAATGTTCTTAGGGCGTGTTGGACCTGTTTCACTCGCATATTCAATTACTGCTGGATTTGCAAATCAAAAGAAAAATGAAATCATACCTGAAGGAAAAATTATGGTAGGATAAATCCCCGAGTAAAATGCAACAAGGCTCTGAAACACTCGATTATACTTGGATTTGTGAGTGTTACTCAGGATTGTTGGGCAATATTAAAAGGAGGCAAAAATGGCAAGTGTTGTAACATATAAATATATAAAACAAAATCCAGATATTATGGAATATATTCGACGTTCTGATAAAGCCCTTGAGGCCCTCGGTTATACCGAACACTCATTTCCACATGTAGAAAAGGTGGCACAAACTGCGAGTATGGTTTTGACAGAGCTTGGCTATCCTGAACGGCAGATTGAACTTGCTAAAATTGCTGGAATGATGCATGATATAGGCAATGTAGTGAACCGAGCTGACCATGCACAAAGCGGTGCGGTAATGGCTTTTCGATTACTAGATAATCTCGAAATGCCTGCGAGCGAAATTTGTTCGATTATTTCCGCAATAGGAAATCATGATGAAGCTACAGCATATCCTATTGATGCTATCTCAGCTGCTTTAATAATTGCTGATAAGACTGATGTAAGGCGAAGTAGAGTTCGCAATTCTGATCTACTAACATTTGATATACATGATAGGGTTAATTATGCAGTAGAAAAATCAGATTTGCATTTCAATGAAGACAAGACATCTATAATCCTTGACCTTACAATAGATACAAACATATCATCTGTTCTTGAGTACTTTGAAATCTTTTTGCATCGTATGTTATTATGCAAAAAAGCCACTAATTTTTTAGGTCTTAAATTTGAATTGATAGTTAATGGCACAGCTGTTTTATAAATAAAATGGAAAGCGATTTCGCTTTCCATTTTTCTTATATCAATAATTCTCTTATGAGTAATGATAAGTCAAGTGAATTAACTTTTTTATCATCATTCATATCAGCATTTTTGCCACCCTGTTTGGTAAGATTCTTAGCATTTAATATGTATTGTTTCAATAATATAATATCATTGATAGCTATTTTACCATCGCAGTTTATATCTCCCTTTAACTCAGAAACTACGGGTGAATCATCTGGGGTTGTTCCATCAGGTTCAATACCAAATATGAGTTTTCCATTTTCATAAACTGGTATTTTATCGGTTATAACTCCTTCCGTAATACCTATAATTCCTTGATTAGAATAATCATTTTCTGCATCCCAATAATCAGCGTTACTAGGTAGGGTTATCCTTAACTGCACCTCTGTTTGATGAAGTTGTGCTGAAATTGGCATTAAAGACCTGCCATCGTCAATCGCAATATTTATAAAATATATTGAATCATCATACTTTTGTAAATCAGAAACCTTTGCTATTCCACTCTCATCATAATCCACGAAAATAGATACATCATTAACATTTTGTCCTGCAGCAAATACTTCAGATAAATCCATATAATAATTAAATGAAAGATTATCAACCACTCTTGCCGGTGCTGCTGAATGATTCGTAAGATTCATTATTACAACTGAGGATTGACTAGTTGCCCTAGAAACAGATGCTTCTACAAAGAATTCTGGATCAGCGTTTACAATCTTAGGCGGAAAGTCTTTTAATGGCTCACCACCATATTTGCTAACCATTTTACAAAGCAAAGCAGTATATCCAGCATTATAATCCGTTGCTACCTCATTATTTATATAGTTTTCCCTATTGTCCTCATAATCCCCTGCCTGTGTTGGACCACCAACTAATGCTCCATAGAGCAAATTCCTGTTATCAGGGGGATTCTGTATGCTATTAGCCCATGTGCCATGTGCTGAACGATGATGTGGATTAATTGGATAATCCTTTCCGTAGCCTACAACATAGCTTCTATTGTTTGGGTTATCACCTAAGCAATAATTAATTTGTGTTTCATACAAATCAGTATATCTATTAATCAAAACAGAGTCACTGATTACAGTGTCACAATAAACAGCTGCTATAAATCCAACATTACAAGCATATCTTAGGCAACCCCATATATCAATATATACAAGTCCCCCATCAAGCGTAGTAATCCTATTCCCATCATAACCAACCGTCATATAATCAAGATGCTTTTGAACCTGTTTTATATATGTTGGATCATTTGTGTTTCTCGCATATAAGAGCATACCACCTTGTTGAACATCATCCCAACAATGTGCCCAGGTATATTTTAATTCCTTAGAAACCATTTCCGTACCCAAGTTTGGAATATATGATGTTGCTTTATCTAGATAGTACTGATCCCCAGTTGCGATATAAAGCCAATTTGCAGCCCAGAAAAGCTCATCCCAAAAACCACTATGTGAAGTATAGAAATTGTTGGCAGCAGTATAGTTTTCATCACTTCTTACAGTGTCCGCCAAATCGAACAGGCTTTTTGAGTGTTTAAGGTAAGTATCAGCTTTTGGTGTTCTTCCGTCGAGTGCTGCATAACCAGCAGCAAGTGCAGCTGACATTTCTCCCACCACGCATGATGCATCGGTTGTAAAATATGGTCTTTCCATCACATATTCTAAAAGCTCAGCAGCACCCCACCAACCATGGTCATCTATTCCGTCCCCTATTTGATAAACTACCTTATCACCTAGATCACAATCAACAAAATAATCCAAAGCAAATTCAAGGTTTCTTTCCATTATCATCCTTTGCCCACTTGCTTCAATTCCATCCCCATACTCATATAAGCCCCACGCAAGCATTGCAGCCGTATAAGCCATTGGAAGATTGAATTTTACATGGTCACCCGCATCATACCATCCACCTAGTACATGGTCATTCATTGTTGCATCTGCACGCCATTCAACACGATTCCAATCTGGCAAAGGCCCCGCCTGTTGTGCTTCGTAGAAATACAATGATTTTTGAAGTGCTTCTACATAATTATGCTTTGTCCCTGCTGAAACTGCCTCAACCTTATTATCAGCGGGCGATGAGCTAACAAGTGTTATAGAAGTTCCAATTGTTATAGCCAATGCTATGGCTATGCTAACTATTCGCTTCATTTAGTTCCCTCCTTACTTAATTATAGCCTTTCATAATAACTAAATAAAGTATCTCATTTTTCCAGCCATTTGTCAAGTAAATATGTACAATTGCTCTAAAATTTAAATGTTTTTTATTCTAAAGTGGACAGGCATTCCTTTATCCATTTTAATACTCAACTCACCCTGTATCAATGGAAGGAAATATTGAATTGCCTCATCTTTTATATTGTTTTTTTCTTCATTAATCCATTCAATAGGAAAGTATTTTACATGATTAGCAACGCCACCTACATCTACTGTTTTTATTTCCATCCTATATGGATTATCAGATATTCGATCAAAAACCATCATCTTACCTGTATCTCCATTAAGTGCTGCTAAAACAGCATTTGAGCCGATACTTTCCGCCTCATCAATATCAGTTTTTGATGCAATATGTGAACTACATCTCTGCATAACATTTAACTCGATAGAACGCACTTTACAGCCAATTTCCTTTTTCACTAAATCCTCAAGCATTTTCCCAACGCCAGAGAGATACTTATGTCCAAACGCATCATTTTCACCTGACTGGTAACATTCAGCTACATAACAACCCTCTTCAGCTTTAATACCTTCAGATACTGCTACAATCACAGCCTTATGTTCTTTTTGCTTAGCTTTAATATCTTCAACAAACTTTTCAGTGGAAAAAGGAACTTCGGGAAGATATATTAAATGTGGGGCAGTTTCCCCTCTCTCCCTTAAAACGCATGAAGAAGCAGCTAGCCAACCAGCATAGCGTCCCATTATCTCAACAATGGTAACAGATTTTGCACTATAAACCATACTATCCCTAGTTATTTCTTTTATTGTAGCGGCAACGTATTTAGCGGCAGAACCAAATCCAGGTGTATGGTCAGTGTACATAAGGTCATTATCAATAGTTTTAGGAATACCAATAGCTTTTATATCAATATTGTTCTGACTCATATACCTTGAAAGCTTACAAACAGTATCCATTGAATCATTACCACCAATATAGAAAAATGCACCAATATCATATTCTTTGAAATGAGAAATTATTTCCTCATAAACACTAACATCATCTTCTACTTTCGGAAGCTTATATCTACATGAACCTAGAACAGTTGATGGTGTGAGCCTTAACAAATCTATATCCTCACCACTACCTAGCTGTTCCCTCAAATCAACTAATCTGTTTTCTAATATTCCTTCTATTCCATTTAATGCTCCATAAATTTTGTTAATATTACTATGCTTGGTAGCCTCCAGATATACACCTGCAATAGATGAATTTATCGCACTTGTAGGTCCACCTGAAGATGCAACAACGATATTCATAACATAACCCCTTTTTTAGATTATAATAATTGTACTTCTATTAATTATATCAAAAAAATAATAATATTACAATGCTTATCCACGATTTAAGTCGTTATAATAAGAAACAGCAAAGAGAATATTCTCCTTGCTGTAAAAAATTATAAAATAATACTTAATTCAGTAAAATCTATTTATTCACTAGAATCTGCATTATTTTAATATAATCAAATGCATCAATCTTTTTATCTTTATTCACGTCAGCCCTCTTAGCCTGTGTGGAATTAAGTGGTTTTACATTCAAAAGATGCTTTTTCAATGTAATAATATCAGCAATATCAATCACACCATTGCCATTCACATCACCCAAAATATCTTCTGGCTGTGTTCCATCTGATTCCCTACCGTAAACGATACCCATACCAACTGTACTCATATATACTGTACCGAAAGTATTCATATCGCCAATTATGAACTTACCATTTCCCGGACCACCAAATTGGTGTTCATCATCATTAATTCTTATCCAAGTTTCACCGTCATCTGTTGAGCGATAAATACCTCTTACTCCAGTATCATTCGCCTCTCCCCAGATATAAATTGTAAGAGGATCACCCTCAGTTTTAGCCTTACCAACGCCAACTGCTGAGCAATACTGAACATCATCAAACTTCTTGAAATTCTTACCATAGTCAGTTGTAACCCACAAACCATAATATCCAGCAGGGGCAAACACTTTACCAGAAGTACCTGTTGAGAATGCAATCCTACCGTATTCTTCTGCCTGATCGTATTCACAGATTATATTTTTTTCAAATGTTGCACCATAATCATCACTTACATATAGAAAATTATGGCTTTTGTAATTAGGGTCATATGGATTATTATCGTTTCCACCAGCATAAATATAGTTAGGCTTTTCAGAATCAACTGCTAAATGTAGCTTACCAGCAACTCCTGCAGATTTTGTCCATGTTGCACCAAAATCATCTGTATAGAAAGTTTCATTAGCTTCAACGCCACTCCATAAAATCCTGTATGTTCCGTCAGCAAGCTCTGTAATTGCACACTTTCCATTAGATAAATTCTTCCCATCTCCTAACGCAATCCAGCTTTCACCAGCATCAAGTGAATAGTATGCAGTTGGACTTGATGTACCATTTAGTGACGCACGAACCATTATATCAGAATTACTTGGACAGTATGCAATAGCCGATGTAGAACCTAAATTAGGGCTGTGAACAGGTGCATAATCAGTTAAATTCTTGTGTATAAAGCCATCATAGTCGCCAATTGCAGAGTAAACATAACCGTCTGGTACACTCACAAGGTCAAGTGCTACCACTTCTTCAATACCATGTGAATTAAAATAAAACTGAGGTTCTTCATCCCAAATATTATCACTTGAGAATACACCATTACCTGAAGTTATAAAAACCTGATTATCGTTATTAGGGTTTATAACAATACAACCACTCCAGTGAATTGCCTTACCAAATATCCAAGTAAATCCTCCATTAGAAAGTCTATTTGTTGAACCATATTTACCACCAATATCGTTTTGTGTCCACGTTGCACCACCGTCGATTGATACAAAGGTAATATCGCCATAGCAATTTTCTTCCCAGTTATCAGACCAAGCCTGTGTCCACCAGCGTCCACAAGTAGTTGCAACAAGCTTATTTGCATCATCTTTCATTGAAGTTATATCGCCAACAGGGTGATCACCCGGCAAGCTAATATCAGTTAAACCGCCTGTTCTTGTATCGTATCTGTATGCAGCACCCTTTGAACCGTCACAAGCAATTCCATCAGAATACATTATAAGCAAATCATTATTAGCATCTAGCTTTAATCTTTGTGGATATAGATTTGTAGGAAGCGTTGCATCCAGAGCTGACCATGTTTTACAACCATCCCTTGTTACATAAACATTAGTTTCACCTATTTTTGAAACGGCAACATAAACAATATCTGAATCATTAACATCCACAACAACTGAGCAAATACCGTTTTGATTTTTAGTTGACTTAAGTACTAAATCAGTCCATTCTGGCCACTTCACTTCTGTATCCATCACATCAAGTGTTTCAACCATTGCCCATGTCTTACCATAATCCGTGCTTTTTATAAGCCCACCTGTTCTTCCGCCACAATAAAGTACATTGGTGTTATTAGGGTCAATAGCCAATCTTTCGCCATTTTGCCTACCTGGACCATTTGCATGAGTCCTTATGTAATCACTCACGTCAACCGTATCCAAAGTTCTTCCACCATCTGTTGAACGAAAGATTACGCTTCTTGCATCACTGAAATAGTTACAGCCTGCAAACATATAAACTATATCATCATCAGTAGGATCAATAGCAATGCTCTCAACACTCAGATAACCTCTATCCTCCTCGGATATGCCACTTAGAAGCTGAATCCACTTCCCTTCCTCATATCGATAGGCACCACCCACATCTGTTCTTAAATACATAGCCTTTTGTCCCGTAACTATCCCCGAAACAAAACCACCGCCCCCAATTGGAAGCCTGCCCCATTCCATTTGTGGAATTTGGGATTCTTCAGCATAAATCGGAGTTACAGCTAATACTGTTAAAATCATAATTGTCGCAATTAGTAATGACATAAACTTTTTGATATGATTCTTCATAAAAATTCCCTCTCCTTTTCGTCAATATTAATAATTTTATTATAATATTTTCAAACTAAATAGTCAAGGGGTTATAAAAAACATTATTTTTAATTGCTTTTAAGATATAAATATGCTATAATTATGAAAATAAATTTAAACGGTGATTTTAGTATGAAAAGATATCTTAATGATTATATTAAATATATCGAGGATATAATAAATAGTGATGATGAGCATGATTATGATAGGTTTATTCATAGGCATTTAATACAAATAAAATTTATGCAACATGAACGTTTAATACATCTAATTGTTACATGCCTTTTTGCTATGCTTTTATTTATCACAATAGGAATATTCCTTGTAACGAAAACCCTTTCACTAATGCTGTTAATAACTCTCTTACTTGGACTGATTATACCTTATGTTATTCACTATTACTTCCTTGAAAATAGTGTGCAAAAACTCTA
>JAAYSW010000036.1 GCA_012523875.1 Clostridiales bacterium | reverse complement strand
ACATCAACAAATAATGCACTCATTGTATCATAGCTATGGTCATCAGGTAAAACCACTTTAAGTTGTGGTAATATATCCTCAGGATCCGCTGAACCATCTATAACATAAACCCCTTCAGATATTTCAAAAAATTCTGCTTCCTCGTCATCGTATTCATCCTGTATATTACCAACGATTTCTTCAAGTAAATCCTCCATAGTTACAATACCAGCAGTGCCACCATATTCATCAACAACAATTGCAATCTGTGCTTTTTTAAGAGTCATTTTTTCAAAAACATCATTACATTTGCTAGTTTCAGGTATATACATAACCTTACGAATAAATTGAGCTATATCAATCCCCTCAATCTTTTCGTATCCTATAAGACAGAGCAAATCCTTAATATATAAAACACCAATTATATTATCAATGTTTTTTTCATAAACTGGTATCCTCGAAAAACCTTCATTTATAACAAGTGTTACTATCTGTGTAATCTTTGCTTCAACATCCACAGCAACCAAATCAGTCCTATGCGTCATTACCTCAGATACAGTTACATCACCAAATCCAAAAATATTGTTAATCATAGTCCTTTGATTCGCCTCAATGATGCCTGTTTCATTCCCCGCCTCGACCATCATCAGTATTTCTTCTTCCGTTACAACATCTTTTTCGCTAGAAACGGGAACCCTTATAATTTTGAATATTAATGTAGAAAATGCAGAAGTAATTGCACTAAACAATGCTAAAGTGTAAATAAGTAATCTTACAGAACCAACGCATTTAACTGCAAAGTTATCCTTTATACTTATTGCAAGTTGTCTAGGCACCGTGTCTGTAAAAACAACAATAACCATTGCAGTTAAAAGTGAAATTATTACTATTGAAACAATCTCTAAAACTTCTATCCCCACGTCATTTAAAATTCCATTAAGTAATTTTGTAAGCGATGGATTAAAAGCTATCACTGAACATATCGAAATTAATACACTTGAAAAAGCCCTTTGTATTGAAAAAGCAGTCATCATTTTATTAGGTGTTTCAATAAGCTTGAGTAATGCCTTATACCTTTTATCCTTTTCTGCAAATAATTTTACCTTTGAATCATTTATTTCCATAACAGCATGCTCACAAACGATAAAATATGCTCTTAATATTATAAAAATAAATAGAACGATTAAACCAGTCGTACTTCGACTCGCATCTGGGTCCATATATTTCTCCTTTAAACTTTTCATTATCCTTTTACAGATTACTTTTAGTATATAATATACATCTATCCTTGTCAATGGACTAAAGGCTACAATTTGGCTACAATAAAGAATACTATTATAGCTAATTATGTTCATAATCAAGGACGGTACTAATCAGCACCGCCCTTGATATTTATTATTTTGTGCTTTTTAATAACTTATATTCTAAGCTATCGACAAGTGCCTCAACGGATGCCTCTATAATATCCGTTGATGCTCCAACCGTTGTCCAAACATCAGTTCCATCCGATGTTTCAATTAAAACCCTTACTATTGCGGCTGTTGCTGAGCCAGAGTCCATAACCCTTACCTTATAGTCAACTAAATGTACCTCATCTAGCTGTGAATAAAACGAACTCAATGCCTGTCTAATAGCCTTATCAATTGCGTTTACAGGTCCTTTCCCCTCATCAGCAGAAATCTCTGTTTTTTTCCCAACCTTCACCTTAACAATTGCACTATCAAGCAGATTTGTATTATCAGATTTTTCACCAATGATTTTATAATATTCAATATTGAAAAATGGTTTATATTTCTTTAAAAACCTCATAACTAAAAGCTCAAATGATGCCTCAGCTGCCTCATACTGATAACCCATATATTCCTGCTCTTTTAACAATTCAATAATCTGCCCAACTTCTTTACTATCCTTTGTAAGCTCAGGAGCAATTTTATTTAATTTATCCATTATAACTGCACGTCCTGCAACCTCTGAAACAAGAATATTACGCTCATTTCCTATAACATTTGGCTCAACGTGTTCAAAGCTTTTTGAGTTTTTCTTAACACCATCAACGTGCATACCAGCCTTATGTGCAAAAGCATTCTT
>JAAYSW010000214.1 GCA_012523875.1 Clostridiales bacterium | reverse complement strand
TTTTTATTATATTTATCTATTCCTGATATCAAAATTTATTTACTTATATTATTTTTACCTCAAATCCTAAATTATGTAATACTTCCATATCTTCATCAATACTTATTCCTAAAGTCGTTAACATATCTCCTGAGATAGCAGCATTTGAACCACCCACAAATGCAGATTCACCTTTATCTTCCATTAGTCCTCTTCCTCCAGCAAGTCTAATTGCAGCTTCTGGAATCACAAACCGAAAAATTGCAACTGTTTTCAATATCTCTTCTTTTGAAATTCTATTTAAATTTTCAAGAGGAGTTCCTTTTATTGGATTTAATACATTTACAGGAATGGATTGAATCCCCAACTCTCTTAAATCAAATATCATATCCATTCTATCTTTCATACTCTCTCCTAAACCAATAATTCCTCCACTACAAACTTCAAGACCTACACTTTGAGCGTTTTTAATCGTTTTTATCTTATCATCATATGTATGAGTCGTACAAATAGAAGGGAAAAATCTCCTTGATGTCTCTAAATTATTATGATATCGAGAAACTCCAGCATCTTTTATCTTCTTAAACTGTTCTATTGTTAAAAGACCATGAGAAGCACAAAGAGCTATTTTTCCTCTTGCTTTCATCTCTCTATAACATTCACATAATTGATCTACTTCATCATCTGAAAGAGTTCTTCCTGATGTAACAACCGAAAATCTTAATATTCCTCTTGAAGCATTGTATTCTGATTCCTTTACAATATCCTTTATATCCAGTAAAGGATATTCCTTAATATGAGTTGAATAATGAATCGATTGAGCACAATATTTACAGTTTTCAGAACATTTTCCACTTTTCGCATTTATAATGGTACATATATCAAAAGAATTTTTACAAAAATAATTTCGTAATTCATTTGCAGCATTACATAATTCATCTATAGGTTCATCACAAAGTTTTAATGCATCATCTTTTGTAATTTTATATCCTTTTTTTATAAATTGTAATAACTTCTTACTGTAACTCATCGTATTTCATATCCTTTCTAACTAAACAGTATCAATTTTTTACTATCCTTATTTATAAATATTATTTTATTATTTCACTTGTACTGTAGAGTATATTAAAAAGCCCTCTTATTGTCAACTTTTATTTTTAATATAATTAACAATAGAATATTTTGATATAAAAATTGAATATTACTAGTTGAATTAATATGTATTATCTGATATATTATATAAATAAGTTTTTAATATAAAACTTAGAATGACAGAGTAGATAATATGCGTAAAGTGTCAAAGGATGGAACGTTGCCTTTGAACGAAAAGCTTATGCTTGCGACATATTATCGCGTTCACTGACACTATCAGTAATATCTTCTTTCTGATGTGACAGACTGTCATATCATCAATGAAAGGAGGTATTTTTATGCAAAAATTAAATCCAAGAATTATCACTATTTCTAGCTTTTTAATTGCACTTAATATTGTGCTATCCCGGTTTATTACCATTCCTGGTGTTATTAACTTTGGTGGGTTTCCCATTATTTTTGGTGGTGTTGTCTTTGGTCCTGTTGTAGGCGGTATTGTTGGAGCTATAGGAGATATTGTTAGTTTTATCGTAAAACCTACGGGAACATTTATGCCACATTTTGTTTTAACATCAGCTCTTACTGGGATTATTCCTGGAGTAATGATGAAAGTTTTAAAGACTAATCTTCCTAAATTTCCATTATGGAAAATTTTTATAGCGATATTCATTGGTCAAGTAATAACATCTGTTTTAATGGTTCCCTATTTTAGAAATATACTTTTTGCACATCCATTACTTGTAACCATGTCCAAAGCCGCTATGAAACAAGCTATAAATATTCCTGCTTATTCTATTATTATCAAAACTCTCGTAGAAGCTATAGCAAGAACGGGATTATTAAAAATAGAATGTTCAAGATAAAAGAATGT
>JAAYSW010000213.1 GCA_012523875.1 Clostridiales bacterium | reverse complement strand
TTGGTTGCGGGGGCAGGATTTGAACCTACGACCTTCGGGTTATGAGCCCGACGAGCTACCGAACTGCTCCACCCCGCGATATATTTTTGTAGCTATATGCGAAATATTATTCCGTGATTAAGCTACTAAAATAGTATATCACAATAAAATACGCTTGTCAAGGTTTTTTTAAAGTTTTTTAACAACTTATCTTTAAATGTGCATTCCGCATAGTTTATTCAAAGTAACTAAGAGGCTTTTATGCAAACTCATGCTTTATTATATAGTTAAATCTTAATAATTATCCCCCCTTAAATTATAATTTAAACTTTTCATGCTGTTTTGTTTCATCCCACAAGCAAAATACAAATAAAACAGCCAAGGTTTGAACAAAATTACTCATATATAAAAAAGTTCTTGACAATATCGCCAAAAAGCTTTACAATAGAAGTATTGCATTTATCAAATTTAAATACTCTGATAATATTATTTTCAATGAATTTTTATACTATTTTAATGAAGGGGGAGATGCAACGAATATGGATTTAACT
This sequence comes from Clostridiales bacterium, assembly GCA_012523875.1. Taxonomy (GTDB): domain Bacteria; phylum Bacillota; class Clostridia; order Oscillospirales; family Ruminococcaceae; genus JAAYPV01. The sequence goes on along the minus strand of JAAYSW010000213.1, from coordinate 3,023 downwards.
CTTGCAATTGTTTTGTGCATAATTTGCTTTATAATAGGGGCCGTTATTGCTGGCTTCATATCATTTAAATCAGGCATTGCATATAGACAACGTACTGCTGAATCTTTGATTGGTTCGGCTGAAAAAGAGGCTGAAAGAATCCTCGAAGCTGCTAATAAAGATGCAGATACAAAAAAGAAAACTGCTCTTGTTGAGGCTAAGGACGAGATACATAAACTGCGTTCTGATGCTGAAAAGGAGATTAAAGACAGACGTATTGAGGTGTCTCGTCAAGAAAGACGTACACAGCAAAAAGAAGAAAACCTTGAAAGAAAACATGAAAACTTGGAGAAGAAAGAGGAAGCTCTTCAAAATAAAATTAAATCTGCCGATGAAAAATTAAAAGAAGCAGAACTAATTAAGAAAAGTCAAATGGATATTTTGGAGCGTCTATCGGAATTCACTAAGGAACAAGCTAAGGAATATCTACTCCAAGAACTCGAAAATGATTTGGTTCATGAAAAGGCAATTAAAGTCACTAATTATGAGCAGCAAATCAAAGATGATTGTGATGATATTGCCAAAAATTATGTTTCGCTTGCCATTGCAAAATGTGCTGCTGAACAAGTTTCTGAAGTCGCTGTTTCTGTCGTTACCCTACCGAATGATGAAATGAAGGGTCGAATTATTGGACGTGAAGGCAGAAATATTAGAACACTTGAAACATTAACTGGTGTTGATTTGATTATTGATGACACTCCTGAAGCAATTACTCTCTCTTGCTTTGACCATGTAAGACGTGAGGTAGCAAGAATTGCTCTTGAAAAGCTTATTGCTGATGGAAGAATCCACCCGACTAGAATTGAAGAAATGGTTGATAAGGCAAGACGCGAAGTTGAGCATAAAATTAAACAAGAAGGTGAGAGGGCTGTCCTCGAAACTAATGTTCATGGTATCAATAATGAATTAATTAAACTTATTGGGCGTTTACGTTTCAGAACAAGTTATCGTCAAAATGTTCTTGACCATTCGATTGAAGTTTCACAGCTAGCTGGTGTTCTTGCTTCTGAACTCGGAGTTGATGCTAATCTTGCTAGACGTGCAGGTCTTTTACATGATATCGGGAAGGCTCTTACAGCTGAAATCGAAGGTTCCCATGTACAGATTGGTGTTGATGTTTGTAAGAAATATAAAGAAAATGCTGAGGTTATTCATGCTATTGAGGCTCACCATAATGATGTTGAACCGCAAACGACAATTGCTTGTATTGTTCAGGCAGCTGACGCTATTTCTGCGGCAAGACCTGCTGCAAGAAGTGAAAACTATGAAAGCTATATCAAGCGTCTACAAAAACTTGAAGAAATTTGTTCCTCATATGAGGGTGTTGATAAATGCTATGCAGTTCAAGCTGGCCGTGAAATTAGAGTTATGATTTCACCTGAAGTTGTTAATGACGAAAAAATGATTCTTGTTGCTAGGGATATCGCAAAGCAAATTGAAGGTGGCATGGAATATCCCGGACAAGTTAAGGTACACTTAATTCGTGAGAGTCGTGTTATTGAGTATGCAAAATAATTAAATTTTATTTTAGAAAATACCCTACGTTTTTCGTAGGGTATTTTGGAATATACAGTTAAGTTTAGGTATAGGCTAGTTATGTCGATGAATATTATATTAAATATAAATTAATATTTTCACGGGGGTTAATTTATGGCAAAAACTATTTTTAACACTACAGAAAAATCAAACTTTATCCTAAATATGAAGAAAGAAACTTTGGATAAGGCGATTATTAGAACGCTCTTGGCTACTTGTATTATCATCCCAGCTTTAACAGCTATTTCAGAGCTTTTATTACTCTTTAATAGGAATGCATATAAATTTATAAATAGTGAAACCCTATTAGATATGATAAATAAGCTTCCTGAAATGTTTAAACCTGATGTAGGTATCATTCTTATTGGTGTTTTGTCAATGGTCATCGTCTTGATTGCTTTAGTGAAGAAAATTACGGACAAAAACTTGGTTGCACCTTTCTGCTTTATTGCTGTCTTAATGATATTTGGAGCAATTTCTATGCTTCAATCCATAAGCTTTGAAACAGCTTTTTATGGACAGGATGGGCGAAATGAGGGCTTATTAACATTAATATTCTATGCATTTCTATTCTTTCTAGGAGCTCTTGTGAAATCAAAAGAATCCATCACTAAATTCTTCGATTTTATGGTAGGAATGGGTCTATTTCAATGCTTATGGTCATTACTGCATATCTTAGATATAGGTCTTGTTGGCGATTACGCACGAGTTAATACAGTGTTAAGAAAAAATGTATTCCTTGCAAGTGGAACTGCTGGAAGCCCCATCGCTTTTGCCATGATTTTAGCGATTACTCTGGGCATCTCAATAACTGGTATGTTATATGATAGCTCAAAGAAAAAAAGAATCTTCTATGGAGTATCATCACTTCTATTTATATTTTTCTCAATCAAGACAAGTACGCTTATTGGTTTAGTTAGCGTGGCTCTAGTACTTGCACTTTCCCTCATATTAGCTATTGTAAAACTGATAAAAAAGGAAGATGATTTTACCTTTAAACCTGTAGTTTTCAAATTCATTTGCCTTATAGTTGTTCTTGTAGGCTCAATTATATTTAACTTTTTTTCACCACAGATTCATAACACCTCAGGACTTTTCAACGATGTACCAATTGAGAAAGGTTATTATTTATACGATGGTGCAATCGTATGGGAGGACTCGTTTTATCGCTTAGGTACATCAGGTCCCTATGTAGCCAAGGATGTGGATTTCGATGTTTTAAGCCCAGTAGATACCTATTCATACCTATGGGGGAAAACCTTTAACACAGTAAAAGAGAATCCTATTTGGGGTGTCGGCCCCGATTGTTTAATCTATACGCAAATAGAGGATACTGGTGATATGATTAATGCTCGAAATAGCTTTGATAGGCCATATAACGATTATCTCTATATCATTGCAACAAGGGGAATACCATCCTTAATCGCTTATTTAATACTAATTTTTCT
>JAAYSW010000035.1 GCA_012523875.1 Clostridiales bacterium | reverse complement strand
TATTATTGAATCGAGTAATTCATAAGTATTTTATTGATTGGATGTATGTGTGATATATGATTAATGATTATAATTTCTACCAAGTAAAAGAAAATGAGAATGATGATGGGAATCAAGATAAAGACCAGAATGAGAAAACCGATACAGAGAATACCTTAGACCAAGCCGATTTGATTGAAAAGACGGGTGAGGTAATCCCACAGAATGCAAAATATCTTATACACTGTCTTACTATTATTGGTCAGGTTGAGGGGCATTATGTCCTGCCGTCACAAAATAAAACGACCAAATATGAACATATAATTCCCTCCCTTGTTGCAATTGAACAGGATAGATCTATAAGAGGATTGGTTATTATTTTGAATACAGTTGGTGGTGATGTTGAAGCAGGTCTTGCCATAGCAGAATTGATAGCTAGTATGAAAACACCTACGGTATCAATTGTTGTTGGGGGTGGACATTCAATAGGGGTGCCTCTTGCGGTAAGTGCTAAGAAATCATTTATTGCTCAATCTGCAACAATGACAATACATCCCGTAAGAATGAATGGTTTAGTTTTGGGAGTTCCACAAACATTATCTTATTTCGAGAAGATGCAGAATAGAATAATTAACTTCGTAACATCAAATAGCCGAATTACCGATGATGAATTTAGAAATCTCATGATGCAAACTGGTGAACTTACGATGGATTTGGGTACAGTTATTGATGGTGAAAAGGCAGTTGAAATTGGTCTGATTGATACTATTGGTGGATTGAGTGATGCGATTGAATGTTTATATCAAATGATTGAGGAAACTGGTGAAAAGTATCCCGATACTGTATTTGAAGACGAGGTGGAACAAATATGATGCATACTATAATAAATCTTGATGATGTATTTTATTCACCATTAAACAATGTTGAAATGATGCCAGCACCAGTGAGCAATCTTGATTTAACGAATCCTATGGTTGATAAAAATATATTTTCAACAAATCCAAATGACTTTATTGATAGGTTGCGTGCGGATAACCAATTTATTTAAGAAACATTTATTTTATTAGGTAATATTTTTTAAAAGGGCGGGTTGAACTCGCCCGTTATGAATTTACGGAGGTGCATATATGACAATAATAGAGGCGGTTATACAAGGAATTATACAAGGACTAACAGAGTTTTTACCTATTTCAAGTTCGGGGCATTTATCAATTTATCAACATTTTACAGGAAATAGTGGGGATGCAGGGTTCTTAATGCTATCCGTACTTCATTTAGGCACACTAGTTGCAGTTTTTATAGCCTTTTGGGATACAATTTGGGCTTTAATCAAAGAATTTATAGTTATGATAAAAGATATATTTACGGGCAAGTTTAAATGGAAAACAATGAATGGTGAACGACGAATGATAATAATGTTAGTAATTTCACTATCAATGCTTGCACCGTTTTACATATTTAAAGATTTTTTTGTGGGAATTTCAACAGATGATGATATAATAGTTGAGGGGATATGTTTTTTATATACATCAGTTATATTATTTTTGTCAGACCGTTGCGTAAAGGGAAAAAGAGAGCCAAAGGATATAACAGTTAAAAATGCAGTAACAGTTGGTGTTTTTCAAGGATTTGCATTAATGCCAGGAATATCTCGCTCAGGTTCCACGATAAGTGGGGGACTATTTAGTGGATTTACAAAGGAAACAGCAGTAAAATTCTCATTTATATTGGGTATACCAGCTATTTTAGGTGGGTGCTTGCTTGAAGTTAAGGATGCATTCGATACAGGGCAAACAGATATAGAGTTATTACCATTTATAGTCGGATTTATTGTTTCAGCTGTTGTTGGAATATTTGCTATAAAATTGGTGAGGTGGCTAATTAAATCTGATAAGTTTAAAATATTTGCATTCTATACATTAGTATTAGGAATTGCAGTGATAAGTATTGGAATCATTGAAAGGGTTTTAGGAAAAGCCATAACAGAAATTATGTAGGTTTCTACAAAAGGAGGGGGAGCGGAGAAGTGGCAGAAAATAAAAAGACAGTTGCAAAAAACACCTTATCCGCCAAAAAAAATAAACAGCCAGAGGTTACAACTACAAATATAAAGAAAAAAAATAAAAAAACATATACAAATCAGTTTTGGTCCGTAGTACTGTTTGCTATAGGAATTTTAGTATTACTCTTAATAATCATAGATGGCAATTCAGGTTGGTATTGGATACATAATGTTATAAGAGGGTTATTTGGATTTTCTGTAATATTTGTACCAATAATCCTAATCTATACATCGTTACTTATAGCAAGGGATGAATCACAGGAAATTGTTGCAGGACGTGTTTTATGGGGTGTTGGTTTGATGGTGCTAACAAGTGCTATTGTGCAAATTTTTATAGTTGGTGAAATACCTGGCTCTGATTTTGGGTTAAAAATAAAAAGCCTTTATGATAATGGTATAAACCTTAAAGGTGGGGGAGTTATAAGTGGTTTAGTAGCATGGCCATTATTGAAGCTTTTTGGTACTATTGGCTCAAAGATAATTATACTATTATTGTTTTTTGTATTTATCATGCTGCTAACTAACTTTGGGTTATTTGATTTCTTTGGATTGTTTTATAAACCTGTTAGAACAGCACATGGATATATGAAAAAAATAAGAGAAGAGAATGCAATAATTGATGAGTATGATGATGGAATAGAAAAAGAAAAAGAGCTTGAGGATAAAAAAGATAAGGAAGCTTTGGGTATATTCAAATCAAAGAAAGCAAAAACAACATCACAAAACAACGACTTTGATTTGGATGTACCAATAACGATTAGTGGTAATAAAATAAATGATAAAAGCTTGGATATTCCACTTCTAGATAGCAATATTAAGGGCAACGAAAAGAAAAATAAGCAGAAGCAAAAATTAGATGATGAGCCAGCGATAGAAGATTTAATTAATCGTGCAATGGAGGATTCAATTAAAAAGAGGAAAATAGAAACTTTTGCACATGATGATTTAGAAAATAAGATGCAGATTGAAAGTCCATATAAATTCCCACCAATATCTTTTCTAAACCAAGGTTCAAACACGGAAGTAGATGTAAACTCTACAATAGAAATGAAGCAAAAGGCGGATATACTTGTAGATACACTTAATAGCTTTGGAGTCCAGACAAGGATTGTTGGAATACATAGAGGTCCAACGGTTACAAGATATGAAGTACAACCATCTGCTGGAGTTAAAATTTCTAGGATTACTGGTTTAGCTGATGATATTGCCCTAAATCTAGCAGCGGCAGGAGTAAGGATTGAAGCCCCTATTCCAGGAAAAGCTGCTGTGGGTATAGAGGTTCCAAATGGGAAGAAAGACCTCGTAACATTGCGTGAAATTCTTGAAAGTAAGGATTTTAAAACATCTAAAAGCAAGCTTACATTTGGTGTAGGAAAAGATATTGCTGGTAATGTTATGTTGGGTGATGTAGCAAAGATGCCACATGTTATAATTGCGGGTGCTACGGGTTCGGGTAAATCAGTTTGTACAAACTCAATAATTATGAGTATATTATATAATGCAACACCTGATGAGGTAAGGCTTGTTCTTATTGACCCTAAAATAGTTGAATTTAAGGTATATGATGGAATCCCACATTTACTTATTCCTGTTGTTACTGACCCTAGAAAAGCTGCAGGTGCTTTAAATTGGGCGGTACAGGAAATGCTCAAGAGGTATCAGCTTTTTGCTGATAATAATGTTCGTGATATTACAGGATATAATGAATTAGCATCGGAAAATAAAGATATAACTCCGATTCCTCAAATTGTAATTGCCATAGATGAGCTTGCGGATTTGATGATGGCAGCCTCAAAGGAAGTAGAGGATGCTATTTGCCGTCTTGCACAGATGGCTAGAGCGGCGGGAATGCACCTAATTATAGCTACACAGCGTCCTACTGTAAATGTAATTACTGGGTTAATCAAGGCAAATATCCCAAGCAGGATTGCTCTATCAGTTATGTCGCAGACTGATTCAAGAACAATTTTAGATATGGGAGGAGCAGAAAAATTATTGGGGCATGGGGATATGCTTTACTTCCCATCAGGCATTCCAAAGCCTGTAAGGGTACAAGGTTGTTTCTGCTCAACAAAAGAAATTGAGGCTGTTGTTGAATTTATAAAGAAAGAAAGCCAGCCAGATTACAGTGATGAAATTTTAGATGAAATTGAAAAAAACACCCCTGTAACTCCAGATGAAAAGGGAATTACAGAGATAAGTGGTGCAGATAGTGATGATGATATAATAGAGAAAGCAATTGGATTAGTAGTAGATGCTGAACAGGCATCTACATCAATGTTGCAAAGAAGGTTAAGATTAGGTTATGCAAGAGCTGCACGGATTATGGATGAACTTGAAAATATGGGTATAGTAGGCGAACAAGAGGGTGCTAAGCCGAGGAAGGTGCTTTTGAGCAAGCAACAGTGGACAGAAAGAAAGATGAGAAACTAGAGCAAGTAAGAACTTGATTGAAAGCGGTGCTATAATGGATGGATTTTTACCTATATCAAGGCAAGATATGCTTGAAATGGGAATCGAACAATTAGACTTTATACTTATAACTGGTGATGCGTATGTTGATCATCCAAGTTTTGGCGTATCAATAATTTCAAGAATGCTTGAAGCAAATGGATTTAGTGTAGGTATTATTGCACAACCTGAATGGAAAACTGAAAAGGATTTTAGAACTTTGGGTGTCCCTAAATATGCTTTTATGGTTACATCTGGTAATATAGATTCAATGGTAGCACATTATACCGCAGCAAAAAGAAAGCGTTCTGATGATGCATATACTGCTGGCGGAAATGCAGGCAAGCGTCCTGATAGAGCAGTAATTGTTTATAGTAAAAAAATAAGAAAAATATTTGGGAATGTTCCAATACTGATAGGTGGGCTTGAGGCATCTTTAAGACGTTTTGCACATTATGATTATTGGGATGATATTGTTAAGCCTTCTGTTTTAGTTGAAAGTGAAGCTGACTTGCTTATGTATGGAATGAGTGAGAATCAAATAATAGAGGTTGCAAATAGGCTTAAAAATGGTGAGGATATAAAATCCTTAACTGATATTAGAGGAACTTGTTATCTTACAGAGCCGATAAATACTCCGATTGGTTCAGCTGAATGTCCTAGTTTTGAACAGGTTTCTGAAAATAAAGTTTTATATGCAAAGGCATGTAGAATTCAGTATGACCAACAAGATGAGGTATATGGCAAAACTGTAATTCAAAGGCATAGCAAACAGATGTTAGTGCAAAATCCTCCTGCAAAAAGTCTTACACAGGAGGAGTTGGATTTTGTTTATAGTTTGCCGTATAAACGAACATATCACCCATGCTATGAATCAGAGGGTGGAGTTCCTGGAATTGAGGAAGTACAGTTTTCAATTACCCATAATAGGGGTTGTTTTGGAAATTGCAACTTCTGTTCAATTACATTGCATCAGGGTAGGCGTATTTCATGCAGGAGCGAAGAATCAATTTTAGCAGAAGCTGAAAAAATCACACAAATGCCTAATTTTAAGGGATATATCCATGATGTAGGAGGACCAACAGCAAACTTTAGGCAACCATCATGCCAAAAGCAGCTTGAAAAAGGCTTATGTAAAGGTAAGAAATGCCTAGCACCTACCCCTTGCAATGCTTTAGATGTTGACCATACAGATTATCTTCAAATACTAAGAAAGCTTAGAAAAATAAAGGGAGTTAAGCGTGTTTTTATTCGTTCTGGAATACGCTATGATTATTTGATTGAGGATAGAAATGAGGAATTTATGCATGAGCTTATTAAGCATCATGTGAGTGGACAGCTAAAAGTTGCTCCTGAACATTGTTCAGCAGTTGTGCTTGATATGATGGGTAAACCTCATATTGAGGCATATAAACGGTTCCAAGGTAAGTTTTATTCAATAACTAAAGCTGTTAATAAGGAACAATATCTAGTCCCATATCTTATGTCATCCCATCCTGGAAGCACATTGCATGAGGCAGTTGAATTAGCTTTATTTTTAAAGGAGAACAATATTCGCCCTGAACAGGTACAGGATTTTTATCCAACCCCTGGAACAATTTCAACCTGTATGTTTTATACAGGGTTAGATCCATATACAATGGAAAAGGTGTATGTGCCAAAAACACCACATGAAAAGGCGATGCAAAGAGCGTTGTTGCAATATTTTAAACCAAAGAATAGGGAATTGGTTTTAGATGCACTAAAGAGTATAAATAGATATGATTTAATTGGAAATAGTGAAAGATGTTTAGTATCAGCTGATTCGAGAAAACACAAAAGGGCGACTAAGAATTTGGCGAAAGGTAAACCTAAAAGTCGTATACCTGGTAGTGTAAAGGATTCGAAACGCTTTTCCAATAATGGGGGTGAAAGGAAGGGTAAATGGCAAAGAATAGACAAAAAACCAAAGCGAAAAAGATAAGTTTTAGGCTAAATGCAATAATCATTTGTATTCCACTGTTAACTATAGCCATACTTGCCATTACTAATTATTTTGGCATTTTCACATATGAAGAGCTAATGAGTGTCTTTGGTTTTAGCAATGGAGTAATTGTTGATGGTAATTTGAGTGTTCATTTTATTAATGTTGGACAGGGTGATTCTTCGTTAATCGTGAGTGATGGACAGGCTGCTTTAATAGATGCAGGAGAGGCTGAATATGGTGATACTGTGGTATCCTATTTAAATTCACAGGGTATAAAAAAGCTTGATTATGTAATTGTAACACATCCCCATTCTGACCATATGGGTGGGATAGCAATGGTGCTTGAAAACTTTGATATTGGAAAAGTGATTGTGCCAAGGGTTTCTGATGAAATGACACCCACAACTAAAACCTATAAGGTATTTTTGCAAACGGTTCAAAATGAGGGGTTAAAGCTTACGCAGGCAAAGGTGGGGGATACCTATAAGCTGGGGGAGGCAAATTTAGAGTTGCTAGCACCAAATTCAGATTATAAGAATTTGAATAATTATTCCGTGGTATCACTTTTAACTTATGGTGAGAATAAGTTTTTATTTACAGGGGATGCAGAATCAAAATCCGAAAATGAAATGCTTGAAAAGGGTTTACTTATGAAGGTAAATGTCCTCAAAGTCGGTCATCATGGTAGCAATACATCTACTAAGAAGAAGTTCCTAGAAGTAGTAAATCCTGATTATGCTGTGATAATGTGTGGTGTCAACTCTTATAACCACCCACATATGGATACTATTGATAATTTACTTAAATATACCGATAATATATATAGAACCGATCAGCAAGGAACAATTGTATTTACTTCTGATGGTAAAAAAATAAATGTGAAATATGAATAATGGGGGAGTATATGCTGATTATTGATAGATTTGAAGGGGATTATGCAATTATTGAGGATGGAGAAAAGCATTTTAAAATTGAGCGTAAGGATATACCCCTAGATGCAAAAGAAAGCGATGTGCTTATATTTCTTGATGGTAAATACATCATTGACTTAGTGCAAACACAAAAAAACAGGGAAGAAATAATTAAGCTGCAAAACAGCCTATGGGAGTAAAAAATGCAATATGATGTTATAATAATCGGTGGTGGTGCGGCTGGCTGTATGGCTGCAATTA
>JAAYSW010000034.1 GCA_012523875.1 Clostridiales bacterium | reverse complement strand
CGATTATTAACTGTGCTAAATCTTCTGCATTGGGGCTCATAAGCATTATATTTATTCCAAATGGCTTATCTGTAAGCTCCTTAGTTTTTCTTATTTCATTCCTTAAATAATCAATTGGAGCAGAACCCCCAGCAATAATTCCTGCACCTCCTGCATTAGAAACTGCACTTGCAAGTGTGCTTTCTGCAATCCAAGCCATTCCACCCTGCAAGATGGGATGTTCTATTCCAAGCAATTTTGTAATTTTAGTTTCCATTTTACTTTCCTCCATTATAAGTAAACCTGTTGCCTAAGCCTGTTGCCTAAGCCTGTCGGCTCATGGGGCTACTCGCCCCAAACCCTCGCCAATTTTTTGAAAAAAATTGGATTAAAAACTTTAAATTTTATATATTATATAATTTCTTAAACACATAAACACAAAAGTTTTTGATTAAACTTTTTTCAAAAAGTTTAGCATAGTTTGAGGCGGCAGCCTCATGCCAATAGTCTGAACAGGTTTTTAATACTCTAGTATGATAGCACCATAGGTTAGCCCTGCACCGAATCCTACAAGACAAATTTTATCTCCACGTTTAATTATACCATTTTTCACAGCTTCGTCAAATGCAATAGGTATGCTTGAACTAGAGGTATTACCATACCTCTCCAAAGTTACATAGAACTTATCCATTGGTATGCCTAAATTACTAGAAGCAGTTTGTATAATTCTCAAATTAGCTTGATGGGGGATATAGCAATCAATATCCTCAGGGTTCATATTCACCTTTTCGAGTGCCTTACTGGCTGCAAAGGGGAGAATTTTAGTTGCAAACTTATAGACCTCTTTCCCATCTTGTGAGAGATAATGCCTATCAGTTTCTGGTGTACCATCATTAAATCTTTCTTCATCTTTATGCCATCTAGTTGGATTATTATGTTTAGCGATGAGATATTTTGCACCATTACCATCAGCACCTAGAAAACTTGCATAGAGTTTATCGGATGCCTCGACAACAAAAGCTGCTGCTCCATCACCAAAAAGAATACAAGTAGCTCTATCATCATAATCTATAATAGTTGAAAGATTTTCAGCACCAATAACAAGTGCCTTCTTGACATCTCCAGTAATAAGATATCTCCTAGCCATATCCAAAGTGTAGGTAAAGCCTGCACAAGCACAGTTAACATCCATAGTCATGGCATTTGTAGCTTTAAGTTCACGCTGGACAATACAAGCACAGGAGGGTGTATAATAATCAGGAGTTGTTGTTGAAACAATAATTAAATCTATTTCACTTCCATCAAGATTTGCATCATCAAGTGCCTTTCTAGCAGCCTCAACACCTAAATACCAAGTTGGGTGTCCAGTAGAAATATGTCTTTGTTTTATACCTGTTCGTGTAGTAATCCATTCATCATTGGTTTCAACAATTTTGGATAAATCCTCGTTTGTCATTATATTTTCGGGTACATAAAAACCCGTGCCTAAAACATTTATTCCTTGCAAAAATAATTCCTCCTGTAAAGTTGTTTTATTACAAAATATATGGTATATTATAAGTAAGTTAATTCTATTTTATATTAAGCTATTTTCAACTTTTTTTCAATACATGCTAGCCTTTTCATCAAAGCTAGATTAAATTTTGACACTTTGCACAAATAACCACCCTCACATTTGTTGAACTTAGCTATGAACATCTTATTTGATAAGATATCAGATTACAAACTATTCTGTAATTTTTTCGATTAAAAAATCGGAACACCCCACTTTATGCTCTAAAAGAAAGTTTATAGAACTGAAAGGAAATTTTTATATGAATGCATTTTTATTTTCAGGACAAGGTTCACAATATATCGGAATGGGTCGAGAATTGTTGGATAATTACCCAGAGTTTTTATACATCTTTGATACGGCATCAGAAATTCTTGATTTTGATTTAAAGGAAATTATATTTGAGGGCAGTGATATTCAGCTTTCTAAAACCATTAATGCTCAACCTGCAATAATGGCAACATCACTTCTTTGCCTAAATATAGCAATCAAAAACAATATAGAATTTGATGCAGTTGCTGGTCACTCACTAGGTGAATATGCTGCTATGGTTGCTTCTGGAATGCTCACTCTTGAGGAGGGCTTTAAAGTTATCAAAGAAAGAGCAATGGCTATGGATAGGGCTGCTACTGAAAGTAATGGTGCTATGGCTGCTGTGCTTAAACTTTCTGCTGAAAAGATTGAGAAAATTTGCAAGAGCATCAATGGCTATGTTGTGCCTGTAAACTATAATTCACCAGTTCAAACTGTTATCGCAGGCGAAAGTAAGGCTATCGCTTTGGCAACGGATAAACTCACTAAAGAAGGGGCTAGGGTTATGCCATTAAAGGTTGCTTCCGCATTCCATTCAAAGCTTATGCAGGGTGCTGCTGATGAATTCTATGAAAAAATTAAAAATATAAGCTTTAAAAACCCATCGAAAGCATTCTTCTCAAATGTAATTGGTGGGGAGCTTACCGATTTTTCAGATATGCCATCACTCCTTGCTCAACATATAGTTTCCCCTGTTAAATTTACTTCAGAGTTAAATGCTATGGCTGATTTCGGCGTGGATAATTTTATAGAATTGGGGCCAAATCGAGTTTTAACGGGGCTTGTTAAGAAAACTCTACCTAATGCTGGGGCTTATAGTATCGAAAATATCTCTACTCTTAATTCCACCTTAGATATATTGGAATTGGAGGGAAAATAATGTTAAAGTATACTCTAATAGGTCATCCATTAGCACATTCTATGTCACCTTTTATACATCAAAAGCTATTTGAAATATCGGGAATTAATGCAGAATACAATTGTACGGATATTTCTAGAAATGATTTTGAGGATAAAATAAGTGAATTAAGTATGCTGGATGGATTTAATGTTACTATTCCATATAAAACCGAAATTATACCACATTTAGACATATTGGATGAAACAGCAGAAAGATATAAATCCGTCAATTGTGTGCATAATAATAATGGTAGGCTTATTGGATATAATACGGATTGCGACGGGTTTTTGCGTTCCCTCAAGGATTTCCCTCTTAATAAAAATGTTTTGCTCCTAGGTTGTGGGGGTGTTGGTAGAATGATTGCAATTGAGGCTATTTTACATGGTGCAACACTAACCATTGCTATAATTGAGGAGGCAAGAGAAATAGCTAAGACTTTGCTTGATGAAATTAGTCAAATATCCCCCGATTCAAATGTGCAATTAATTGCAATGGATGAAATAAACGGTGAATTTGATTTGCTTATAAATGCTACACCTGTTGGAATGTATCCTAGGGCAAATGCTTGCCCCGTTTCTGAAAAGGTAATCTCCCGCTGTAAAAATGTTTTTGATGCGATATATAATCCTGTTAAAACAAAACTTATCACCACTGCCCAAGGACTTGGTAAGAGGGCAGTTGGAGGTATGGCTATGCTTGTTTTACAGGCAGTTAAGGCTCACGAAATCTGGTATAACGGTACTTTTACCACTGAACAGATTGATAAGCTTATTGCTGAAAGTGAACAGAAAGTTGAGGCTGATTTTAAATGACAATTTTTCTTTGCGGATTTATGGGTTGTGGAAAATCAACGGTAGGACGCATTCTAGCTAATTTGCTCGGTGTGGGTTATGTCGATATGGATAATTATATTG
>JAAYSW010000212.1 GCA_012523875.1 Clostridiales bacterium | reverse complement strand
GTAGCACCAACCATTGGATTGTTACCCATTCCGATTAAACCCATCATCTCAACATGTGCAGGAACTGAAGATGAACCAGCAAACTGTGCATCTCCATGCATTCTTCCCATTGAATCAGTTAATCCATATGAACCGGGACCAGCTGCAACATTATCAGGATGCAAGGTGCGACCTGTACCTCCACCTGAAGCAACTGAGAAATACTTAATACCATTTTCCATAGTCCATTTTTTATATGTGCCTGCTACTAAATGTTGAAAACGAGTTGGATTAGTTGAGTTACCCGTTATTGAAACATCGACCTTTTCACTTTTCATAATTGCAACGCCTTCAAGAACATCATGTGCCCCATAACAGCGAACTTTAGCCTTATCGCCATCTGAATATGGAATTTCCTTAACAACCTTTAGTTCACCGGTACTAAAATCGAATTCAGTCTCAACATAAGTAAAGCCATTAATTCTTGAAATAATCATAGCTGCATCCTTACCAAGACCATTAAGCATAACCCTTAGTGGACTTTTGCGAGCCTTATTCGCTGTTTTAGCAATTCCTATAGCACCTTCAGCAGCTGCAAATGATTCATGACCTGCTAGAAAACAAAAGCAATCTGTTTCCTCTTTTAAAAGCATAGCCCCAAGATTGCCATGCCCGATACCAACGAGCCTTTCTTCAGCTACTGATCCAGGTATACAGAATGCCTGCAAGCCAATTCCAATAGCTTCAGCGGCTTCAGCAGCTTTTGTTACACCCTTTTTCAATGCAATAGCAGTTCCAAGTGTATAAGCCCAAACAGCGTTTTCAAATGCAATTTGTTGAACACCTTTAACAATTTCATCAACATCAATGCCTTTTGATTTACAGAACTCAGCAGTTTCATCTAAAGTCTTAAAGCCATATTCAGCAAGACATTTCTCAATCTTAGGCATCCTTCTTTCTTGACTCTCAAACCTTGCCATATTCTATTATACCTCCCCTATTCTTCTCTTGGGTCGATATGCTTATAGCCCTCATAACGACCATATGTACCAATATTTTTTTCATAAGCTTCAGCAGGTGATACCCCGTGGCGGATATCCTCAAGCATCTGACCAACTCTTAAAAATTTATATCCACAAACTTCTTCATTATTATCCACAGCAATTTTTAGAATGTATCCTTCTGCCATTTCAAGATAGCGAACTCCCTTTGCCGATGTTGAAAAAACAGTTCCAACCTGTGAACGCAAGCCCTTACCTAAATCTTCAAGACCTGCACCAATTGGTAGACCTCCCTCTGAGAAAGCTGTTTGTGTTCTTCCATAAACTATTTGCAGAAAAAGCTCTCTCATAGCTACATTAATAGCATCACAAACAAGATCTGTATTTAAAGCTTCAAGCAATGTTTTTCCAGGTAATATTTCACCAGCCATAGCAGCTGAATGTGTCATACCTGAACACCCAATAGTTTCAACTAAAGCTTCTTCAATAATGCCTTCCTTTACATTTAAAGTAAGCTTACAAGTGCCCTGTTGAGGTGCACACCAGCCTACGCCATGTGTTAATCCAGAAATATCGTTAATTTGATAAGCCTTAACCCATTTTCCCTCCTCAGGAATAGGTGCTGGGCCATGATTTGGTCCTTTGTTGAGAGTACACATTCTCTCAACCTCATGAGAATAATTCATATCCTTACTCCTTTCAAAATAGCACATACAAAGATATACTAAATATATGTTAATTATATATCATATTAGGATTTTAATCAAGCTATTTTTTCTTTTTATTACTCTATTAGTTGCTGAATATAAATTTTCGACAACT
>JAAYSW010000033.1 GCA_012523875.1 Clostridiales bacterium | reverse complement strand
TCTTCAGGAGATGAAACAGCAGAAATCAAGTTGCCAACTGACGGTAAAACATTTACAGTAATGTCATGGAACGATGAGTTCCCTAAGATGGTTGCTAACTACTACATCCCAGATAAGGGAGGTACTGTTGAGATTAAATCTGGTGAAGGCGATGAAAATCAACTTATTCTTGATGAAAACGGCGAACCTAAGCTTGATGATGATGGAAACAAGCAATATAAAGATATTGTAATCGCATCATTGGGTGAAATTGACTATAAAGCACAATTCTTTGGCGTTGGTGGTGGTGACGCATCAAAATATTACGATACTTACTTCCTATCAGGTGAAGACGTTGACCTTTACTGCGTAGAGGCTGACTTTGCATTGACTTATTTAGATAGCAGTAATGCTGCTCCACTAACAGATGTAGGTTTGACAAAGGCAGATTTCTCAAAGAACTATGATTATACACTTGAGATTGGTACAACAGCTGATGGTACACTTAAGGGTGTTTCATTCCAGGCAGCTCCTGGTGGATTTGTATATCGTACAGATCTTGCTGAATCATACTTGGATGTAAAAACTCCTGAAGAGATGCAAGAAAAGGTTAAGAATTGGGATGCATTTGAGGAAACAGCTAAAACAGTTTACGAGGCATCAGGAAATAAAACTGCTTTGACATCAACGCTTGGTGGTATTTGGCAGGTATTCTCATCAGCACGTGATACAGCATGGGTTACTAATGATAAATTGAATGTAACTGATGATGTTACAAACTTCTTAACATTTGCTAAGAACTTTGCTGATAAAGGTTATGTAACTAAGGTTAACCAATGGTCAGATTCATGGTTTGCTCTTGGTCAAACTGACGATACAATGGGATATTTCGTGTCTACTTGGGGTCTAAAGGATACAGGAACATCTAACGGAAACGGATTTATGACAGATGCTGCTGGTGCTAAGGACGGAGCAACATACGGAAAGTGGGCAATTTGTGAAGGTCCTCAACCTTATTTCTGGGGCGGTACATGGCTTGTAGTTCCTCCATCATGCGATAACGCTGATCTAGCTAAGGGTGTAATTGAATACTTCTGTAAAGATGACGATACAATGAGGAAATATGCAGATGCAACTGGTGACTTCGTAAATAACAAGGACGTTATGACTAAGCTTGTTTCAGAAGGAACAAACTCAAATGGTAACCTAGGTGGACAGGATCAATTCCAAGTTCTTAATAAGGTTGCAGAAAAAATTACTATGAATAGTAGCTTGATTACAGAATATGATGCAAGTGTTAAGGCATCATTCCAAACTGTATATGGAGATTATGTAGATGGTAATATTTCATCTGTTGAAGATGCTATAGAGGAATTCAAGAAGGACGTTGCTAAAAAGAACACAAACTTAGAAGTTTCCTAATAAATGAAAAGTACAATAATATAAAATATATGAATACATTACGGGATGAGCAATTTAATCCTGTAATGTATCATTCATATTTTTAAATAAGAGGAGAGTGAGTGGTCGATGGCCTCTAATGCACAAAGAAGGATTAAACATGTAAGCTACGCAAAATATGGATACATTTTTATAATACCATTTTTTCTAATATACTTTATATTCTCTTTTTATCCATTAGTAAACACCATAAAGTATAGTTTTGAAAAAAACAACTCTAAGGAAGCAATTATATATGAGGGTGAGTTTGTAGGTGTAGAAAACTATAGACATATACTAACAACGGCTACTAAGGGAGCAAAAGATTATTATACTCACGCTGGAATGAATGAAGCTTTCTCTCGAGCATTAGGTAATACTTTTAAGATTTGGATTATGAACTTTTTCCCACAAATATGTCTTTCAATGCTTTTAGCGGTATGGTTTACTGATGCAAAACTTAAGATTCCTGGTAAAGGTATATTTAAGGTTGTAATGTATATGCCTAACATAATTACAGCAGCTAGTGTAGCTGTTTTAGCGTTAAAAATGTTTAGTAATGATAGCTTCTCAATTGTAAACAACACATTATTAAACTTAGGATGGATTGACAAGCCCATTCAATTTTTAGCAGATATGAAATTAAAAAGAACATTAATTGCAGGCATTCAAACATGGATGTGGTTTGGTAATACAATGATTCTATTGATGTCTGGTATTGCTGGAATTAACCCATCACTTTTTGAGGCAGCAAATATAGACGGTGCTAATAGCAGACAAGTTTTCTTCAGAGTAACAGTCCCACTATTAAGGCCAATTTTATTGTTTACACTAGTTACATCGTTAATTGGTGGAATGCAGATGTTTGATATTCCATATTTATTTAATCCTGGCACTAATCGTTCACCAGGTACTCAAACAATAGCTACATTTATTTATCAAATTTATATGGAGAGTAGAATTAAGAACACAGGTCACTCGGGTGCAGCATCTGTAGTTTTATTTGTAATTACAGCAGCACTAGGTTCAATTGTATTCTTCATAAATCGTGATAAGGATGAAATTGCCAACAAGAAATATATTAAAAAGCTCAGAAAACAAGCAGCTGCTAAAAAAGGTTACGGGGGGCTTGGATTATGAGTAAAAATTCGATGAAAGATAATTATAAAATTAAAGATAATTACAATACTAATCTAAGGATAAGGTCATTGATAATTACTGTTATATGCGTAATTTTGGCGGTTATATGTCTGTTGCCAATATATCTTTTAATTATTAATGCAACAAGAAATACTTCTGAGATTCTTAACGGAGCAACTTTAATTCCAGGGGATCAAACGATAATTAACTATAAAAAGCTAATAGCTTTAGATGGATTTAATGCGTTAACTGGTTTTAAGAATAGCTTTATTATTGCAGGTTCATCATCGTTACTTTCAGTCTTTATTTCAGCTCTTACAGCATATGCATTGGTTGTATATGATTTTAAACTAAAGGGTCCAGCTTTTACATTTATACTTGCAGTTCTTATGATACCAACTCAGGTTTCAGCGATTGGATTTGTACGATTTATGATTAGGCTTGGTTTCTTTAACACATATGTACCGTTAATTGTGCCTGTAATGGCAGCTCCTGCAACAGTATTTTTTATTAGACAGTTTATGAAATCATCATTCCCTCTAGATATTGTAGAGGCGGCAAGAATAGATGGTTCAAGTGAGTTCCGTACATTTTTAACAATAGGAATACCTATGTTGAAGCCAGCGATGTCAGTACAGCTTATATTTGCATTTATATTTAACTGGAACAACTTCTTCACACCGAGTATGATTATTACGAGCACTGAAAAGTATACGCTCCCTATGATGATTAATACTCTAAGTTCAGATAGATATACTGATTACGGCATGGTATATATGGGGATTGCACTTTCAATAGTTCCTTTAATTGTGGTATACTTTATACTTTCCAAATATATTATCGAGGGTGTTGCTCTTGGTGGTGTTAAGGAATAATTTTACAAAGACTTTTAAATACAGTAAGCATTATGCTTGCTGTATTTTTTTATCTTATTGCATAATAAAAAGTTTAAAAAAACGATATTATGTACAAAAATGAGCTGCAAACATCAGATAATCTTATAAAAAGCTTGACAAATTTGTTAATGTGATATAGCATTAATATGTAAAGTATTACTGAAAAATATAAGGAGGAATTTTAATTGAAAAAGATTCTAAGCTTAATTATTGCATCAGCTTTAGTAATAGGTACGCTATCCATGCCTATAAATAAGCAAACAACAGATGTATTAGCAACTTCTAATGGAAAATACAACTATGTAGAAGCACTTCAGAAATCAATGTTTTTTTATGAAGCCCAGCAAGCTGGCCCTTTACCAGAATGGAATATGGTAAGCTGGCGTGCAGATTCCACTATGAGTGATTATGTAACTGGTGGATTATATGATGCAGGGGATCATGTTAAATTCAACCTTCCTATGGCATATACAGCTGCAATGTTAGCATGGGGATTGTATGAATATGGCGATGGAATTGAGGCGTCAGGACAAAGGGAGGTATTGGAAAGAAACTTAGAATTTATACTTGACTATTTGGTGGCATGTGATTTAGGCGATAAAGTTGTGTATCAAATTGGAGATGGTCAAAGGGATCACAAATGGTGGGGAGCAGCTGAAATGGTTGAACTTGAGATGGGAGTAAGACCATATTATACTTGTGACGCATCATGTGTTGTTGGGGAAATGTCAGCAGCATTGGCAGCTGGTGCAGCAGCATTGAAAGGCAGATCAGATAAGACTGATACATATATTAAGCATGCAAAAAGTCTTTTTGAATTAGCTGATACGGTAAGAAGTGATGAATCATATACAGAAGCAGCAGGATTTTATGATTCTTGGAGTGGCTTTTGGGATGAGTTATTCTGGGCATCTAATTGGTTGTATATAGCAACTGATGATAATGCCTATCTAGACAAAGCGACTTCATACATTCCAAATTTACAGCGTGAAAACCAATCGACTGAATTAAAATTCACATGGGCACATTGTTGGGATGATGTTATGCAAGGTGCTATGCTTCTCTATGCTAGATCAACAGGTGAACCAGAATATATAAAACAATTTCAGAAACATTTAGATTTTTGGAGTGTTGGTTATGGTGGGAGAGAAGTTAAACATATTGAAGGAGGGCTTGCATGGCTTGACTCATGGGGATGTTTAAGATACGCTACTACAACAGCGTTCCTAGCAGTAGTTTGGAGCGATTATATTGATGATGAGGCATTAATAGATAGATATACAACATTTGCTGAAACGCAGATTAATTATGCACTTGGTGATAATCCTCTGGATAGAAGTTTTGTAGTTGGATTCGGTAAAAATCCACCACAACGTCCACATCATAGGACATCGCAAGGTTCATGGTCCGATAAGGATATAGATCCACCATATCATAGACATGTGTTGTATGGTGCATTGGTTGGGGGTCCTGGTCAAGATGGCAGCTATACAGATGATGTGCAGAACTATGTAAACAACGAGGTAGCGACAGATTACAATGCTGGTTATACGGCATTATTATGTAAAATGGTGTCAAAATACGGTGGCGTACCACTTGAAGATTTCCCTGTGGAGGAAGTGCCAGATGGTCCTGAGTTCTATATAGAAGCTGGGATTAATCAAGCTAGTGATACTTTTACAGAATTAAAAGTATTAGCAACAAACCACTCTGCATGGCCTGCAAGAGTAATTGTTGATCTTTCCTATAATTATTATTTTGATTTATCAGAAGTTTTTGAAGCAGGTTATGGGTTAGAAGATATAGAAATAAAAACTGGCTATGATGAGGTGGGGGATACACAAATATCTGCACCTATAAAATATGATGGCACCATCTATTATGTTAAAATCACCTATCCAGATGGTTCACATTTAGCACCAATTGGTCAATCAGAGCATCAATTAGAATTACAATTCAGAATATCAGTACCGGGTGGAACAAACTTCTGGGATCCAACAAACGACTATTCATACATTGGTCTTGAACCTGGAAATGTAATGAATATTACAGATAGGATAACTATGTATGATGGTGATAAGCTGATTTATGGAACAGAACCTGATGGAACGACTGCATCTGATCAGCGACCAGTAGAGACGACTGTAACAACTGAACCCATTGTGACTAGTGAAACAACCACTACAGGGGAAACATCTGAAACAACCACACCCAGCGAAACCCCTATTAGTACTGATACTACTACCGATGGGGGGGATGTTACTGATATTACTACTACAATTTCGGAAGAAACGCCTCAAGTAACAACAACTAAAGATAGCGAAGAGGAAATCAACTGGGATGAGGTTCTTTACGGTGATGTTAATCTTGATGGAGCAGTGAGGATTAGTGACGTAATTGAATTTAACAAATATCTAGTTGGTGTAATTGATCTTTCTCCAACAGCAAAAGAAAATGCTAATTGCCTATATGATGATAGGTTAGATATGGCTGATAATATGCAAATTGCGAAACGATTAGTTCACCAAATTACAGAGGAAGATTTAGGACCAAGGGTGTAATAAATAAATATGTTAAATTAACTTGAGGTTAAATGTTAATGAATTATGAATTAAAAGTTAATGCAATATGGAAAATAGCATAATAACTAATGAATCAAAACAATATATATGCTATTTTACTAAATTTTTAAAAAACTCTTTACATTTTTGTGTTATTATATTATAATAGATAATAGAAATATATTTATTATCGGTGCTTTTATTGTTTATTTTTAATACAATAAATAAAAGTTGTTGAGTAAGAAAAACGAGTGCCTTAACTACATATCTGTTTATAATACAAGGGTGAGTTGCTCTTGGTTATATAAAATTTTATAAGGTTATCAGGAGGGAAAACATGATAAAAAGAAAGATTAGCAGTGTTGTTATTGCTGGTTTGATGGCATTTTCTGTCGTGGCTGGTTCAATGGCAACAAACTTTCCAACATCTATTAATGCTTCCGCACAGATGCTTGGGCAGACAGACTTTAATGAGGGCATAGGATTGCCTTGGCACACATGTGAAAATACCGCAGGAAAGCTCGATTTTGAGATTGACAACGGTGTTTATACGATCGAAATTATCAATCCAGGTGGTGCTTCAAGGGGCGGCGAGGACAGATGGGATGTTCAATTCCGTCATAGAGGCTTAAACATTATTGCTGGACATCAATACAAGGTTTCATGGGAAATTACAGCAAGCAATAGTGGTCAATATTACACAAAGATTGGTAATATGGATGGTACAGAAGAATATTGGAACAATAACTGGCAGATGAGACCACTAACAGCTGGTCAAAAAAGTGTTGTATCCGAAACATTTACAGCAGAAACAACAAACAAAATTTCTGAGTGGGCATTCCATCTTGGTGGTTCAGGTCCATATACTCCACAGGATTGTTTTCCACCAGGAACAATAATTACTTTCGACAATATGTCATTAATTGACCTGACAGATCCAAGTAATAAGTACGTGCATGAGGATCCATATATTCGCAAAGAAGTTCTTGTAAACCAAGTTGGATATTATCCATCACTAAAGAAACAAGCTACAGTTGTTGTTAAAGAAGGCGAATCAGCTGCTTTAGACTTTGAATTAAAGGATGCAACAGGCACAGTAGCTTATTCAGGAAAAACTTCTGGCTATAGGTTTGATCCTGATTCAGGTGACTATGTTCAAATTATAGACTTTACTGAATTTGATGTGCCAGGAACTGACTATCAATTATTTGTTGGTGATAAAGAAAGCTATACATTTAATATTGGTGATTGGGTTTATGACGGTCTATTAAGAGATTCCTTAAACTATTTCTACCAAAACAGAAGTGCTATGGCAATTGAAAGTAAATACATAACAAGTGGTGATGCAAATAGTTTGGCTCGTGCAGCTGGACACACATCAGACATTGCAACTCCTATCGCATTCGTTAACCCAGATACAGGCAGTAAGTACGGTATAGTTACAGGTAGTAGCGTGGATACTACTGGCGGTTGGTATGATGCTGGTGACCATGGTAAATATGTAGTTAACGGTGGTATCTCAGCATGGACAATGCAAAACCAATACGAAAGAGCTTTAGTAAACGGCTTTGCTGATAAATATGCTGATGGGAAACTATCAATTCCTGAGAATTCAAATGGATATCCTGATCTACTTGATGAAGCTAGATATCAAATGGAATTCATGCTAAAAATGCAAATTAAATCTGGCACATACTCAGGCTTGGTTTATCACAAGGTACATGATGTAAAGTGGACAGCTTTGGCTATTTCTCCAGCAGATGCTACAGCTGAAATGGATCGTGTAATTCTACCTCCAACAACACAGGCAACATTAAACCTTGCTGCAACAGCGGCACAATCATATCGTCTATGGAAAGATATTGACTCAACATTTGCGGATGAGTGCTTAGCAGCAGCTAAATCAGCTTATACAGCTGCAAAAGCATATCCAAATGAGTATGCACCATTTGAAAACATCGCTGGCGGTGGTGGTCCTTACGGTGACGACGATGCAACAGACGAATTCTACTGGGCAGCTTGTGAACTATATATCGCAACAGGCGATGAGGCTTACAAGTCAGATATGAATGCTTCAGAATTCAATTTAGCTATGCTTTCAAGCCTAGACGGCGGAGAAGATGAGGGCTCAATTGGTTCATTCAACTGGGGTAACGTATCAAGCTTAGGAACTCTTTCATTATTCTTGAATCCAGATGTTCTATCTGAAGCAGAAGTAGCTACAATAGAAAAAAATATTGCTGCTACTGGCGATAAATTCTTAGAACTTGAAGATAAACAAGGATATGGTTTACCATTTGCTGCATCAAAAATGAACTTAGGCTTAGACTTTGATGGATATATCTGGGGTTCAAACTCATTCGTAGTTAACAACGCTATTTCATTAGCTTATGCTTATGATGCAACTGGCGAAACAAAATACCTAAGTGGTGTTACAACAGCTATGGACTATATCATGGGACGTAATCCAATGGATAACTCATATGTAACAGGTTATGGTACTAATGCTATTAAAAATCCACACCATAGATGGTGGTCAGGTCAGATTGACAGCTCATTCCCACTAGCTCCTGCGGGTGTATTATCAGGTGGACCAAACTCTGCTATGCAGGACCCATGGATTAAGGGTGCAGGATATAAGGTTGGCACAAAAGAGCCACAGCTTTGCTACCTAGATCACGTTGAGGCTTGGTCAGTTAACGAATGTACAATCAACTGGAACGTGGCACTTGCATGGGTTGCTGGTTATATGGAAGATGAGGCTCCACTAGCTGATGCT
>JAAYSW010000211.1 GCA_012523875.1 Clostridiales bacterium | reverse complement strand
TTATAATATATCATCCTCTTTCCTCTTTTATCTGTAACTGAGTTACAATGATTATTAATAATAAAAAGAAGGAATCACGGGAACCATGGCTCCTTCAGATCGTAGAAAAATTCCAATTTTGCGATGAAATCGGGATTGAATTTTTTATGAAAATAAAATCACACGAAGGATCTTGAAACTTATCGATGAGTGTGGTATAGTTGAAAGAGAATATTATGATTAGAAGGTGAGGATGATTATGGAAATAAGTGTCAAGCCTATTGCCTTTGTTTCTAATGAAATCGAACGTAAAAAAGACGTTTCGTGGGGCGAAGACATATCGACAATAGAACTTAAAAAACAATTTTATGGTGGTTTAAATGGTCTTGAAGGCTTTTCTCACGCAATTATTATCTATTACTTGGATAAAGCTAATTTTGATGTGTCAGAGCATTTGAAACGCAGACCACAAAATAGAGATGATATGCCCTTGGTTGGTGTCTTTTCACAAAGAGGTAAGGATAGATCAAACCAAATAGGTATAACAACTGTTCAAATAGTTTCGGTTATTGAAGATAAATTAGTTGTGAAAGGCTTAGATGCTATTGATAAAACACTGTATTAGATATTAAGCCGTACTACCCAATGTACGATAAAAAGGATAACTCAATAATACCTGAATGGGTATACCGCCTTATGGAGTATTATTTTTAGCAAGGATTATTAGCATTCTATCCACAATAAATTGCTTCCTCAAGCACCTTGTCGAGGTACCTTTTTTTGCCCAAAGCATGGATTACGTTGTATGATTTTGATGACAGATACATGGGCTATCTTGATTACAATCAACTTAATGGGGACAGCGAACCTTCTGTAATTATGACAATATATAAAAACAAGGAATATATTGTTACAGAAAAAATAGCAGGAGATTTAGGCGATTTCATATTACAATTAGTCGAGGAACAATTAAAGAAGCAATAACTAAGCTCAATGCTTACAACGCCTCCCCCGAACTTTTCAATTACCCTATTTCCACCTGCACGAGGGGTGTGCAAAATTTCAGAAGTCCGATTAAATCCGGCGGTAAAATCAGTCGAATTTTAACATAGAGATAAAAAGCAAGGGCTTCCGAAGTCAGTAAATGAACTGAACAAGCGGAAAACACCTACTAAAAAAGGTGGTCGCTGGACTTCAACAATTATCCGTAGGATGGTTGGTAATGAAAAATATACAGGTATGTCGTGGTCACTACAATATATTTGAAATCCCTCAACCTACTCTTTTTCATTGGTAATCATTCACTCCGTATGCTCCTATTGTAACTTAGCTTTCCTCTTACAATATCTGATGTGGATGCAAAGGAATCACTAAAAAATGTAATAGCTTAATTCAAAGGTATAGTTTTACTTGTTAGCCATGAGCCTGAATTTTATATGGATATTATTTCAGATATTTGGAATCCTTAAGAACGGACTACAAAAATCGTATAAACTTTGTGGCTTAATAAATTAAAAACCACCACTTAATTCTTCAGATTAAGTAGTGGTTTTATAAGCCTTAGAAATAAATAGATATTCTATTTTTCATTTTTATCCTCTGTTACTGGCACTTTTACTGGAACATTATTAATATATTCTTTCGTATCAGTAGGTAAATGTTTCTTTTCAAGCTTTTCATTAACAAATTCTTTTATTAATGTATACATCACTGTAAATACTGGAACAAATGTTACCATACCGATAAATCCAAATAATCCACCACCAACAAATATTGCGAATAGTATCCAAAAGGTAGGTAACCCCAATGA
>JAAYSW010000032.1 GCA_012523875.1 Clostridiales bacterium | reverse complement strand
GTAGTTTCAGATGCTTTTATCCAAGTTGCCTTTATAGATAATGCAAGACCTGACATTACACCAGGAACAAGAAAACTTTCTCCTGATTGATAAACTTCACCACCATAGGTCCAGCCTGCAAATTCATAGCCGTTATATGTAAATATACATTCAGGCATTGAAATATATTCTCCAACTGTGCCCGTAACATATATAGTATCCCTGTTGCTATTATTAGATGTAAAACTTATATTATATGTAGATGCCTTCCAAACAGCAGTAAAAGTTACATTTTGGTTTGGCATCTTATATTGCCCATACGGTTTGTAAATGTTACCATCATGTTCACAATACCAACCTGTTATTTCATGTCCAAGCCTTGAAAATCTTTTTGGATCAGGGAGATCGAAAACTCCGCCCTCTAAACGTCCTGTGAATGTAACCTCTGAATTTCCAGTAATATCTGAGTAATCTCCAGCCTTATATGTTACAGAGTATGAAACATAAGCAGAAACCTTGTCTGCATTTTGGATTGGAATTAACAATATAGATAGTATTAAAGTTAAAGAAGTGATTAATGAAAAGACTCTTTTGATATTTTTTACATTGGTTGCCACAATAAACGCCCCTTTCAGTAGTGAACATCTGTAACGCAACGCCAAAACCGACAATCTTTTTCAAGAATGCCGGTTATAGTTAACTCTTAGTTAAGAGTGCAACCGGCTGTCCTTTCACGTGAATCGAAGAGGACCCATGGCTTTGCGTCCTTACCTTTCAGTAAGTTTGCCAAAATATTTTGTTTTTAGTTTTAGTTTTAGTTAACGCAAAAAAGCCAATATCTAAAGACATTGGCTTTGACAAAGCAAATTTACTTTGTGCAACCGGCTGTCTTTTCATTTTCATGAGGAGGACCCTTGGTTTTGCGTCCTTACTTTTCAGTAAGTTTGCCAACTATTAAATTTAGTAATGGAAACTGTGTACTAAAACTATGAGTTAAGTATATCATATAGGAATAATAATGTCAACAGGATTTCCAATTTTCTAAGTAAATTAGACATTTTAAACAAAGATATCTAGTTTTGTTGTAGGGTTCAAATGTTTGACATAAATAAACATAGAATATTTCAAAATATATTAATTATTTCTTTCAAAATATTCTAAAGATGCTCTAATAAAATCAGTGAAAAGCTTTTGTGGTTTATTTGGTCTTGATTTAAATTCAGGGTGAAATTGGACCCCTATAAACCAAGGATGGTCCTTTAATTCAATGATTTCAACTAAATATTCATCAGGCGAAAGTCCAGCAATAATAAGCCCTTTTTCACAGAGAATATCTCTAAAACTATTATTAAATTCCCAACGGTGACGGTGACGCTCATGGATTAGTTCACTATTATAGATTGTTGAAACCTTTGTACCTTCAACAATTTTACATGGATAAAGACCAAGACGCATAGTTCCACCCTTATGTGTAATATCCCTTTGGTCCTCCATTATATCGATAACCTTATATTTTCCATCGGGGGCAAATTCAGTAGAGTTTGCATTTTCAAGTCCTACAACATTTCTTGAAAATTCAACAACTGCCATCTGCATACCCAAACATATCCCGAACATAGGAATTTTATTTACCCTAGCATAGCCAATTGCCTCAATCATGCCTTCGATTCCTCTATCGCCAAATCCACCTG
Organism: Clostridiales bacterium; assembly: GCA_012523875.1. Lineage (GTDB taxonomy): Bacteria > Bacillota > Clostridia > Oscillospirales > Ruminococcaceae > JAAYPV01. The sequence goes on along the minus strand of JAAYSW010000032.1, from coordinate 1,962 downwards.
GAACAATTATTCCATCACAGCCCTTGAGAATGCTATCAACATTTTTAGATGAGATTTCTTCTGAATTAATCCAAACAATCTCTACATTTGCATCATTATAAATTCCACCATGTCTTAAAGCCTCAGCAACGGATAGATATGCATCGGGCAGTGCAACATATTTTCCTACTAATCCGATAGTTACAGTCTTTGTAGCACTCTTTTGTCTATTAACCATATCAACCCATTCAGAAAGGTCAGGTTTCTGGTTCTCAAGTTTCATATGATGGCATACACAATCAGCAAGCCCCTCTTTTTCCAACATAATAGGCACTTCATACAGTGATGGAGCAGTTAGATTTTGTATAACATCTTGCTTGCGAACATTGCAAAAAAGGCTGATTTTTTCTGCCATATCGTCTGGAATTTCCTGTTCGCTCCTGCAAACAACGATATTAGGCTGGATTCCAAGGGATAATAACTCCTTAACAGAATGTTGTGTAGGTTTTGATTTCAATTCATTTGAACCAGCAATAAAAGGCACAAGTGTTACATGAATATATATTGCATTTTCACGTCCAACTTCTGTTACAACCTGTCTAATAGCCTCAAGGAAAGGAGTGCTTTCTATATCGCCAACGGTTCCACCAATTTCAGTTATAACAAAATCAGTTGATGTTTCCTTGCCGACACGATAAATTCTCTCCTTTATTTCATTTGTAATATGTGGAATAACTTGAACCGTACCTCCAAGATAATCACCCCTACGTTCCTTGTTTAATACAGTCCAATAGATTTTCCCAGTTGTTACATTTGAGTTTACAGATAAATTTTCATCAATAAAACGTTCATAATGCCCTAGATCAAGATCAGTTTCAGCTCCGTCATCTGTTACAAACACCTCACCATGCTGATAAGGACTCATTGTACCTGGGTCAACGTTAATATATGGGTCAAATTTTTGGATTGTAACTTTATAGCCTCTTGCCTTCAGCAGTCTGCCAAGTGAAGCAGCAGTAATGCCCTTGCCAAGCCCAGAAACTACTCCCCCTGTTACAAATATGTATTTGATTGCCATTTGATACTCCATTTCTTCGCCGAAAATCATTATAGTAAAAATGCACACCACCTTATCAGCGACAAATGATGGGGCATAACAAATGCATAGTAAAAATAAACTATGCAGAATATAGTTCATGTACTTGCTTAAAGCTACATAAACGATTATAATTTTATATAAATACTTATATTATTGTACTATTTTTTTTAAAAAAAAGCAAGGCATAATTTAAATTAATAAGTTGATGAGCAAAAAGTTTTTGGTTAAGCTTTTTTTAAAAAGCTTAACGGAGTTTGAGGCGGTAGCCTCATGCCGATAGGCTTGACTAACAGGCGAACTTAATCCCCGAAAGAAATCCCTAAGCTTTTAGCGGTAGAAACGAGCTGGTCATCGGGTTTTACGAACTTAGTAATTCCTGCGATATCAGAAAGCTTATTTGATGTAATTTCCGAATTAACCTGAGCAACTGTCCTACCATATTTCTCTTGTGAAATAAGTAGAGCAGCATGGACACCGAATTTTGTTGCAAGTATTCTATCATAAGCACTTGGACTTCCGCCCCTTAACATATGCCCAGGAACGCAGACCCTTGATTCAATTCCAGTTTTAAGTTGAATCTGTGATGCAATTCTGTTGGTAGCAGTAATCATACCAGTTTCAGCACGCTTTTTTGCACGTTCCTTTTTCTTTAGTTCAGCTTCTTCAGTATCAAAAGCACCTTCAGCAACAGCAATAATACAGAAGTTTTTACCACTGTTTATACGCTTATGCACTGATTTTATAACATTATTAATATCATACGGAATTTCAGGAATAAGTATAATATCAGCACCGCCAGCAATTCCAGCATTCAAAGTAAGCCAACCAGCCTTATTTCCCATGATTTCACAAAGAAGTATGCGAGAATGACTAGCAGCAGTGGT
>JAAYSW010000210.1 GCA_012523875.1 Clostridiales bacterium | reverse complement strand
CTCTCTTTAATATGTTTTTGCCCCTCAAAAATATCAATAAGTCCTTGCTGTGGATTATAAGCTATTGAATTTACTGTAAAATCCCTTCGTGATAAATCTTCTGAAATATCTTGAGAATACCTAACATTTAGAGGATGACGTTTATCAATATATTCGCCATCAATTCGATAAGTAGTAATTTCTAACTGCATATCATTAATTATAACTGCAACTGTGCCATGTTTTATGCCGATATCAATTATCTTAAATTCTTTAAAAGTATCTTTAATTTGTAATGGCAGTGCATTTGTTGTTATATCATAATCAAAAGGGATCCTTTCTAGTAGCAAATCCCTAACGCAACCTCCTACAATAAATGCTTCAAAACCATTGGTATTAAGTTTATTTAATGCAGTTAAAACGGGTATTGGTAAATTAAACATGATTACTCCTTTATTAAAGAAATGATATTGTGAAATAATAATACATACTTATTTGGTTTTCTTTTCAAAAGGCTATCATATTATTATCACATAAAAGGTTATAATATAAGTATGGATTAAAATATTATTATAATAATTTAGAGGGAGGACATTATGATTGATAATAAAGATGATATGTTTAAGGATAACATAGATGAACAGGTTAACCAAACAAGCGAAATGAGTTATACACCAATAGATGACAGCAGTGGAATTCTTAAAGTAAAAAAGAAGAAAAAAATAAAAAGTATTTTTAAGATAATTGGTGCATTAATTCTCGTTGCAACTATTTCAACAAGTTCTATAATGGGGTATAAGTGGGTTGATGAGAATAAGCCATTTGAAAAGGTAGAGGAATTCCTTACATTTAATCACAATGATAAAGAAGATTCTGCTGATAAAGAGGGTTTATATAGGACATCGGATGATGAAGGCGTTGGAATTAATGATTTAGCACAGGCAAAGGATTGGGTTGAACTAGCCTCAAGAAAGAACGCCCTAAGCATTCCTTTAATTGTTGAAAAGGTAATGCCTTCGGTAGTTGGGGTTTCCTCAACACGTTCGGGGGGCACAGCAACAGGCACAGGAATAATCATGACAAGGGATGGATATATTGTTACGAATTGTCATGTTGTTGAAGGCTCAAATGAAATAATGATTGTATTAGAAAATAAGGAAGAATATAAGGCAAAACTAATAGGTAGTGATTATCAAACGGATCTTGCTGTTTTAAAGATTGAAGCAGATAATTTAAAAGCAGCAGAATTTGGTGATAGTGATGATCTTGTTGTAGGGGAACTTGCAATAGCAATTGGAAACCCATTAGGGTTTGAATTGTTCGGCTCTGTAACAAGTGGTATAATATCTGCACTTGATAGGGAAATAACCATAGATGATAAAACGATGAGCCTTATACAAACGGATGCTGCAATTAATTCTGGTAATTCTGGTGGTCCTTTAGTGAATAGTTATGGACAAGTAATTGGAATAAATTCAGCTAAAATATCCTCAAATTATTATTCTAGCATTGAGGGATTAGGTTTTGCAATTCCGATAACAGAGGCAAGATTAATAATTAATGACTTAATAAATGTTGGATATGTGACAGGAAGACCATCGTTGGGTATATTTGGTCAAGAAATTGATGCTATGACTGCAAGATTCAATAATCTCCCACAAGGTATTTACGTTGTATCTGTTAATAAGGACAGTGCAGGGGATAAAGCGGGAATCAAAACAGAAGATGTTATAATTGGTATACAAGGTCAACCAATTACTACTTATATGGAATTCAATGAAATAAAGAACCAATATGATGTTGGGGATAAAATAACAATTACAGTATCAAGAAAAAATAGAGATATTGATTTGGAGGTTGTTTTGGAAGAGGCAGTTAGATAATACTTAGTAGAAGTTTTCCTCCAATTATAAATTTTATATAAACAAACAGGCATACTTATTTTAGTCTGCCTATTTGTTTTGCTCAACATTATTATATTGGCAGTGGTTTATATAAAAAGTTCTTACAGAAAGATAAGATGAGAATATTAGGATTATACTTAGAACCATTAACCATATTGCAGTAATGTTACGCCTGGAGTAGACTTCTTTTACTGGAACAATACCAAGAATGATTTTATCGTCTTGGACGGAATATCTTATAAATGACTTTTTTCCATTTACTCTTGAATAAAAATCCCCAGATTTGTTTTCAAAATCAAAATCATCTTCATTAAACTGAGAGGTTAGACCGATTGCCTTAGAATTAGTGTGGCTTAGATATTTAAAAGTATTAATATCAAGAATAGCTGTACTACCATTTTTATAAAGAGGGAAATCAGAAGTTACAATTGAGATATCTGAATATGCTAAAGCTTTATTTAACTTTTCAGGTGTATATATAATTTGCACAATACCATTACTATCAATTCTAGATGTACCAGAGATTAGTACTAGGTTGCCATCAATAGTTGAAATAATTGTATCAGAGAAGGCTTTGTTTTTTATTGCATCACTAAAAAAAGAATCAGAAACAATCTTTTCATCATGCTGGTTAGTGCTATATCTCACAATTCCTTTTTCATCAGTTATACTAATCTCATCAGCACTAATTAAAGACCTCATCTCCTCTAATGCAATTTCATTTTCAAGAACGGAAGGATTTTGAGCAATTAGCATAGAAATGATATTTGCCCTATG
>JAAYSW010000209.1 GCA_012523875.1 Clostridiales bacterium | reverse complement strand
AGCCTTTAGCAGCCAAAAGTTCAGCCATTAGCACGCCGCCTCCAGCAGCACCTCTAAGTGTATTATGAGATAAACAAACAAACTTATAATCATATTGGGAATCCTCACGCAAACGTCCAACAGAAACAGCCATACCATTTTCAAGATTTCTGTCAAGATTCGCCTGTGGACGATTATCTTCTTCAAAATAATGAATGAATTGCTTTGGTGCAGATGGAAGGTCCAACTCCTGTGGTATACCCTTAAATTCCTTCCAAACAGTTAGTATCTCATCCTTAGTTGGCTTTTTATCAAAGGAAACAAATACAGCAGCAGTATGACCATCTGAAACAGGAACTCTTAGACACTGTGTAGTTATAGATGGTGTAGTAGCATTTACGATTTCACCATCAACAATTTTACCCCAAACCTTTAATGGTTCTTGTTCAGATTTTTCTTCCTCTCCACCGATAAATGGAATTAGATTATCATTCATTTCAGGCCAAGTTTCAAAAGTCTTGCCAGCACCAGAAATTGCCTGATAGGTACAAGCAAGGACTTTGTTTATCCCATATTTCATGAGTGGATGTAAGGCTGGGACATAGCTTTGGATTGAGCAATTTGATTTAACAGCAATAAAGCCTCTATTTGTGCCAAGCCTTTTACGCTGGTGTTCAATAACCTCAATATGTTCAGGGTTAATTTCAGGTACAACCATAGGAACATCAGGCGTAGCACGATGAGCAGAGTTATTTGATATTACAGGACATTCTGCTTTCGCATATGCTTCTTCAAGTGCTTTTATTTCATCCTTTTTCATATCAACTGCACAAAAAACAAAATCAACTTCCCTTGCAATTGCCTCCATATCAGCAGTTGCATCCAATAAGATTAAATTTTTCATGCTTTCAGGCATAGGCTTTGGCATAGCCCATCTTTCACCAACGGCATTCTCATAAGTTTTGCCAGCAGAACGTGGTGAAGCGGCAAGAGTAGTAACATTAAACCATGGATGATTCTCCAAAAGCATTGCGAATCGTTGACCTACCATGCCTGTAGCACCAATAATTCCTACATTATATTTTTTCATATATACACTCCTTAGTAATGAGATTTCAATATAATCAAAAAACCGGTTACATAACCGGTTCATCAAAAATATTATAAAGAATATACTAGCATTTTTATATGCCGACAGCTCTCCATCATATTAATGATGACAATCATATACTTATTTAGCATATGACCAGAACAAGCGTTACCAAAGCTTATTCTTCGGCGGTATAGCCTTTTTTCCATATATAGCAGAGTGGTAATCTTAACATGGAATACTCATCAAAACCGCACCTCTATCTCTATTTAACATAATATCATTTTATTCAGCCTATGTCAATGAGTAAAATCAATTTTTATGAAATAAATCAAAAACAGTGGCAATATAGACGAAAATATGCTAAAATTAATAAGTTAGGCTAAAAATTATTGGTGTGAAAGGAATATTTATAAATAAATGAAAAAATCCGATTATTTTTATGATTTGCCCGAGCATTTAATTGCACAGAAGCCCATTGAGCCTAGAAATAGCTCAAGAATGATGAAAATTGACAGAAAAACGGGCGAGGTTTGGCATAATCATTTCTATAACTTATGCGATAACTTAAAAAAAGGTGACTTATTAGTTTTAAATAATTCAAGGGTTTTACCCGCAAGACTTTATGGTAAAAAGGAGGGCAGCACTTCAGCGATAGAGTTTTTGTTACTTGAACAAAAGGAAGATAAGATTTGGGAGATAATATGCAAGCCTGGAAAAAAAGCTAAAGTCGGTGCAAAGTTTGCATTTGGCGGTGACAAGCTGATTGCAGAAGTTATTGAAGTAAAAGATGATGGAAACAGAGTTGTAAGGTTTTCTTGTGATGACAACTTTTATACTGTTCTTGATGAAATAGGTCAAATGCCACTCCCTCCATATATTACTGAAAAGCTTGAAAATAAGGAGAGATATCAAACTGTCTATTCAAAGGAATTAGGTTCTTCTGCTGCTCCAACTGCAGGGCTTCATTTTACAAGCGAAATGTTAGATGAAATAAAAGAAAAGGGTATAGATGTTGCATATATAACATTGCATGTTGGACTTGGAACGTTTAGACCTGTAAAAGAAGAAGATATAGCAAATCATAAAATGCATAGTGAGCATTATAGCATCTCCAAAGAAACAGCAGATAAGATTAATTATACAAAGCAAAATGGAGGACGTGTAATCGCAGTCGGTACAACAACTTGTAGGACTCTTGAAAGTGTTGCAAAATCTTATGGAGGGATAATTGAAATGGATGGATATACTGATATTTTTATCTATCCTGGATATGAATTCAAGGTTATTGATGGCTTGATAACTAATTTTCATCTGCCTGAAAGCACGCTTATAATGCTTGTATCTGCGTTTATGGGATATGAAAACACTATGAATGCGTATAAAATTGCAGTTGAAGAAAAATATAGATTTTTCAGCTTTGGAGATTCAATGCTAATAATATAAAATAAATGGAGAATGAGTAAATGTTTAAATTGTTAAAGCAGGAAAAAAAGGCTAGGAGAGGGTTGCTAGAAACTATTCATGGAACGATACAAACCCCTTGCTTTATGAATGTTGGAACGGCAGCGGCAATTAAAGGAGGTATATCTTCTGTAGATTT
>JAAYSW010000208.1 GCA_012523875.1 Clostridiales bacterium | reverse complement strand
TGGTGATGAGGAAATTGCAGAGGGCGGTGTAGTTGCAGTTTCTGCTAATGGTGAAAGTTTTGTTTGGGCTCCTAATAATTATAGGGTAGTAAGCTATGTTGATGGTGGCTGGAACGTTGTAGACTCCTTGCCAAATAATGCTTATATTTGCTCGGATAGAGTGAATCCTAATGTTTTCTATGCTTATGCAGAGGGAGCTTTCTATGTAAGTAATGACCGTGGTCTTACATTTACTGCTAAAGAAAAAATAGCAAATGGCCCTGAAACAGCTAAGATTAAGGCTGTGCCTGGTGAGGAAGGTCATGTTTGGGTTCCAGGAAGTACTACTGGATTGTGGTATACAACAGACGGCGGAGATTCCTTCACAAAGGTTGATGGTATAAAGAGATCCGATGTTGTTGGTTTTGGTAAGGCTAAGGAAGGTGCTGACTATCTTGCAATATATGCAGTTTGTGAAATAGAAGGCGTGAATGGTGTTTACCGTTCAGATGATATGGCTAAATCTTGGATTAGAGTTAATGATGATGAGCATCAATATGGTTCAATAAATTATGCTATAACTGGTGATTTAAGGGTTTATGGAAGAGTGTTTGTTGGAACAAATGGACGTGGCGTTGTTTATGGTGAATTAATTGATGACGAAGAAAAGACTACGGAGGTGGAGGGGAGGAATCCCAATCCCAGCATTAACTACAACAGGGAAAATGGAATCGGAAAAGGCGATGGTACCGATTTGGGCGATGTTAATTGCGATGGCTATGTTGATGTCCTTGATATTGCTACTATTAAATACGGTATTCTCCATGAGGAAAAAATAGAGGAATATATTACGGAACAAGGTATGATAAATGCCGATATTAATGCGGATGGGATTATTGATTTAAAGGATTTGCAACTTTTGAAACAGTATGTTTTAGGTGGAATTGATTCATTTGAATAGACATTAGATAGTGTGAGATAGAAACAGGAGAGAAAATGCAACATAAATTAAAAGAACCCGATATTGTTTATGAAAAGGAAATTTCATATATCAAATGTAATAATAAAAAAACAGCTCTTTCTAGATTGAGGTATGATAGGATTGCTCTAGTTTTAGTTGTATTGATATTGGTGATTGTGGCTATCTCACTTTTAGCAGGTGCGTTTAAAAATTCCAAAGACGGAGATACCAAGGAGGTAAATAATGGTGTTAATTCAGAGGTAAATGCACTTAATTTAACACCAAAGGTGGATAATTCTAGAGCCGTTTATTTAAGCCCCTCGAATCAATGGGATAATGAATATACTGGGATTGACACTACAGAGGCGGAGGAAATGCGACGTGTAGCAGAGGTTACTAAGACTTATTTAATTGAAAGAGGGTTGAAGGTATATATGGCTGGCGAGGATGCTACACTTGTCGAAAAGGTTGAACTTGCTAATGATTTGGGTGTGGGTATCTATGTTTCGATTCACTCAAATGCTGGTGATGCGTTGGGCGAGGGTACGGAATGTTTTTATAATTCTAATATAAAAAATAGCCATAAGCTTGCGAGCTATGTTTATAATAATGTGGCAGCAGCGACTCCTACTGATGATAGGGGGCTTATAGATGTTCTTGATACTCAGCTATATGAAATAAGAAATACGAAGATGGCATCCTGTCTTATCGAGGTTGAATTTCATGATATTGAAGAGCATGCACTGTGGATTGTTGACAATATAGACACTCTTGGAGAGGCTATTGGTGAGGGGATAATGCAATATTATCAGACACTGGATTCACAAAATTAAACAAGTAAAGGAGATTTGGGGTAAGGCTTGCATTTGTAAGCTTTACTCCTATTTTGCTTATTATGGAAAAGATAAACTATCAGTTAATTTTAGATAAAAAGCTTAAAGAGATAAGTGGAGGTGAAAGTATTCCCACATTACTTTTGCATAGCTGTTGTGCCCCTTGTAGCAGCTATGTTTTGGAGTACCTATCTAAGTTTTTCAATATAATTATACTCTTCTATAACCCTAATATTATGCCGCTTGATGAATATAATCATAGGCTTGAAGAGCAAAGAAGGCTTGTTTTAGAAATGGAAATAGGAAATAGTGTTAAGATTATTGAGTATGAATATAATGTGGATGATTTTATTGAGATCGCAAAAGGTCTTGAACAAGAAGCGGAAGGTGGGGAGAGGTGTGAGAAATGTTTTAGGCTTAGGCTAAATGAGGCTGCTTGTGTTGCTAGGAGCTTAGGGGCGAATTATTTTACAACAACGCTCACCATCAGCCCCCATAAAAACGCACAGCTGATAAATGTAATTGGAGAGGAACTCTCAGAGAAATATGGTGTTGAGTATTTGAAATCAGATTTTAAGAAAAAAAATGGCTATAAGAGGTCAATCGAACTTGCAAAGCAATATGACTTATACAGACAAGATTATTGTGGTTGCATTTATAGTAGAAGTTGATAATTTATGATTTCACTTTCAGGTAAGGAAGTGTACGTTTGTGTACACATTTTTCTTTTTTTATGCCATTAGTGAGGGGCTATAAAAAAAGGAGTGATTTTATGAAACTAATAGCAGAAAAGAAACTGATAGATTCCTCGCCTATGTATTATCTTTTAACCGAGGGTGAGCATAATGCTGATACCATAGAATTTGTGGTAGATAGGCATTATAGTGATGTATGCATTGAGAACTGTACCTTTATAATTAAAGGTATTAATAGCAAGGGTGATCAGATTGAACAGGTGTTAGAAAAGATAATAGACGGGGAAAAGGTTATTTTAAAATGGTCAATTAATAGGGATTTTACTGCAATTGCTGGTATGCTGGAGTTAGAAATTCGAGGGGTAATAAAACTAATGGAAAAGGAGATATTGGTTATAAAATATTCTATGCCAGCCATTGAAATAAGAGCTACTGGTAGAGGTGATAGTTTACCACCCGTTGATTTAATTGAACAAGCTGTTAATGATTTGCAGATTAAGGTTAGTGAGGGGATAACCAATATACAAAACTTTATAAGCCAGCAAATTGTTGACTTAGGCTATCCCTATATTATTTTGACGCAAGCTGAGTATGATGAATTATCAATAATTGATGAAACAAAACTCTATGTGATTACGGAGGGTTGAAATGAAGTTAAATGATGCAGAAAATATCATGATTGGCTCAAAACCTGTGAATAGAATTTACGCTAGAAATATTAAGGTGTGGGAACGAGAGGGTATTAATCCTGATGATTGGGTTTATCATATTGATAATGAAGAAGTCAGGATTTTGGGATATAAGGGGAGTGGAACAAAAGTTACTATCCCAAGTGTTATTGAAGGGTATCCTGTAACTATTATCGGTAGTGGTGAATCTTATGAACCTTTGACAGGTGTTGGAGATGTACTTGAATTGGTAATACCTAGTAGTGTTCGAGAAATAGCTAATTACGCCTTTTATTCGCAAGTAGGGGTTGTAAAAAAAATAAAGCGTGTTAACATTGGAGATAATGTGCAAACTATTGGGAACAATGCCTTTGAAAATTGTTATTGCCTTGAATATATTTTAATTGGAAATGGCGTGAAGGAAATTGGTCAAAGTGCATTTCATCGTGCAGGGCAGAGTTCCGAAAAAGGAGAATGTACACTGATTCTTGGTGAAAACCTTGAGAAGATTGGAAACTGGGCGTTTGCACATTGTTATCATATTAGGAAGTTAACGATAACTGGTAGTGTAAAGGAAATTGGCATAGGAGCATTTGAAGCTTGCAATGGGCTGTTAGAGGTTGTAATTCCAGATAGTGTAGAATTTATAGCTTCTCAAGCCTTTGCAGATTGCACACAAGCCAAGAGTTTAACGCTTAATAACACCATTACAAGCATTGAAAATCGAGTGTTTACAAGTTGGTGGGGTTTAAAAGAGATTTATATACCTCAGCAAATTGAAATAATAGGCAAGCAAGCATTCTATAATAGTGGGCTTGTTACAGCTTTTATACCAAGTTCATGCACATATTATGTTGATGAAAGCAATACGTATTATAACTCATTCCCCTATGGTACAGAAATAATTAGATATTAATTCAAATATTTTAATGGAATATATTAAGGAAAAAAATAATCCAAAGATAATATTATCTCTGGATTATTTTTATCTAAATTCAATTATTTCTTTATGAAAAATATTCTAGCTATTGCAGTCTAACTTGATTCTTTACACAGAAATTATGGTCATTAGAAGTCAAGTAAATTATCCCCTCAATTAACCCAATAACGGCAGGGATTCCTGTCCATGAGAGAAGAAGATATACAATTCCCATACCAATTTTACCTAAATAAAACTTATGAACACCAAGTGAACCTAAAAGAATTGCAAGCACACCAGCAGCTATCTTACTTTTGATAGGCCAAGATGGATTAATTCCATCATTTGGAAAGCCGTTGTTTACATAGGTAACGTGGGTAACATTATTAGGAGTGTTGTTAGGAGCATGAGCATTAAACTGTTGATTCCTATTTGCTGATGCTAGGGACTCCCCACAGTATTTACATTCATTAGCTCCAACTGCATTAGGAGCACCGCATTGAGGACATGAATTTTCCGCCATTTTAAAACCACCTTAATTAATAATTAATATTATTTATTTTTTTTAGCACCAGTTAATATAACTGGAGTGATAATCACCAAATAGCAAAACAATATGCACATATGGTAAATATTATATCGAACGACATTATCCGTTCGAATATAGACAAACATATGGATAAATTGGAACAACGTGTAAAGAACAGTGACGGACACGATTTGAATATAAGATGCTGTTGTGATAATCTTTTGAATTGCCCTTCCAAGTGTAACGACAGCAGTTATGGAAACGAGGTTAAAAACCACAAAAATAATAGCTGTATTACTTGCAGGATAATCCATAAACTTTATAGCATATAGAACATAAGCTATTATTGCTGAAAAAAAGCAACAGAGAATAAGCCCTAGAAACGAACCAATTGTAAAGGAACTTGATGATTTATCATTTTTCAATTAATCCACCTTCTTTCCACATTCATTACAGAAATTTGCTTTTGCAGGAAGCTTTGCCCCACATTCACAGGTTTTATCAGCGGTTGAGGCACCGCATTCAGAACAAAATTTCACATCCCCTATAATTGTGGCATTACATACTGAACATAATTTCTTTGGCTTTTCAATAAGTTCACCACAGCTATTGCAAAACTTTGCTTTATGAGAGTTTTCTGCATTACAGTTAGGACATTGTATTTTTGCATCATCAAGAATTGCATTGGGATTTATGGTATTATTTATATTTGCCCCCACAGAACTACCAACCCCTAAGCCAACCCCCCCTGCAACAAGAGCACCAGCAATTCCAGTTTCATTTGATGCTGCTTGGTCATAAACATCGAAGGAACGCTTTGTAACATATCTATTATCGCCCATAATTTCAAATTGAGCCTTATCTTTGAGAATTTCATTAATCTGGTTAAAATCCTCATCTGGAAAATTAATTGAATGTATGAAGAAGTTAACGACAGAAAGACCAAATTTATTAAACTCAGGAGTAATTTTTTCTTTTGCAAGAGTTGATATTTCCTCAAGCTTAGGTGTTAATTCCAATGCAGAAATCTTTTGGTTTATGATAATATCAGCTATAATAGTTTTCATTTTCTGTATCAGAACACCTTTGAAAAAATCCATAATCCTATCATATTTTATTATTTCGTTAGCACTTACCACACCAATTAGTTCCCTTAGAAACACAGTGTAATCAGTTATTTTCATACCTAGCTGCCCGAAAGCACGAATCCTAAGTTTAATAAAATACTTAGGGTCAATAACTTGGATAGGATTGGTAGTTCCCCAGTTTATATCGAGTTTTGAAACAATATTTATAAAGAATATTTCAGCAGTAAAAGGAGTTTTCCCGCCGAATGGGATATTAAGTACTCCCTGAAGAATAGGGAGGTTGCTAGCATCTAGGGTATAGGTACCAGCATTGAATAAATCACAAACCTTACCACCTTTTACAAAAATGGCAGCTTGCCCCTCGCCGACAATCAATTGTGTTCCGATAACAAGATTATCCTTAGGGTATTTGTATATTATCCAATCACGGCTTCTCAGCCCATCAAATTTAATTCTATCAATAACAGCCATAGAAAACAACTCCTTTTTAAAATAATTGTATCATACAAGCTTAAAAAAATCAATAGTTTATAGGATAAAATATATAATCTACCAATAAGATGTCAATTTATATAAAAAGACATAGCTATATTTTATCATTTTACCATGATTAATTATCTTAATCGTAAATAATTTGGAAACAAACTGTGAACAAACGGAAGATTCCAAGCCTTGATTTTTCATGAAAAATAATATATAATAAAGGTTCTACACTGACATTTTAGGAGGCGTTATGAGAAAGAAGTTTAGCATTATAATTCCACCAATCATTGTAATAATTTTAATGGGTGTTTATTATGCGTTTAAGGGCATATACCCATTTGGTACAAAACTTATTGCATGGTGTGATATGGAGCAACAGGTTATACCGATTTTAATGCAATTCAAGGACATATTAGAGGGAAAGTCAAGTATTCTTTATAGCTCGGTTAATGCTGGAGGAATGAATTTTTGGGGCGTATTCCTTTTTTTTATTTCCAGTCCATTTTCATTTTTAGTAATATTCATAGAAAAATCAGAAATGATGAATTTTATGAATATCCTTGTAGTGCTGAAGATGGCGGTTTGTGCATTAACAGCAAGCATATACTTTAAATCAGAAATAAAAAAACTTGGAACAGGTTTTAATATTATCCTAAGTCTTATGTATGCTTTTTGTGGGTTTGGTTTGATGTATTTCCAAAACGTAGTATGGTTTGATGTGATGTATCTATTCCCATTACTAATGATTGGATTAAAGAGAGCATTGAAGCATAATAAACCATTAATGTATATAATAGTATTAAGTGCGTTTATGGCAGTTAATTTCTATCTTTCATACATGGTTGTTATATTTTTAATCATTGAGGTTTATTTATATATAAAAATCTGTTTACAGGGAGAAAAACGAAACCATGCAACAATTACATTTATCTGTTCAAGTTTCGTATCGATGTTAATAACAGCTGTTTTCTGGTTACCTGCTTTTTTGCAATATCTTAATTCAGGCAGAGGTGGAAGTATAGTAGGAAGTTTAAGCAGTGGCGGAATGTTATCACATATATCTGATAAACTAGAGTTAGTTATCTGTACAGCGATTATCTTTGTTATTATACCGATTCTATTCTTAAAACGGCTTAGGATTTCTCTAAATAATAGGGCAACCCAGCTAACTATCACGCTTATTTTGTTATTAATTCCCGTTCTTATAGAGCCAATAAATAAAATGTGGCATACTGGAAGCTATCAGTGTTTCCCATTAAGATATGGGTATATGATAACATTAGTTGGACTTACAATTATAGGATATGTTCTAGCAGATAATAAAGATACTGTAGCAAAAAAACAGAGGGTATTTTATTTAATATCTATAATTGCTGTTTGTGCATATATATGTTTTGTAGCACTAAATTATACGAATATAACTGTAAAAATGAAATCTTATGTATCTTCGCTTTGGACAAGTGAACAACAGGTTTACCACCACTTAGTGTTATTTGGTTTTGCCTTAATTGTATTTTCAATTTGTATTATATTTTTTAAAAAGGGCTTAATAAAGAAAACCTTTACAGTGGTTTTGTTATTTATAATATGCCTTACGGAGATATTTGTAAATGCAAGCGTCTTTATAGGTAATTCAGCAACCGAGGATGTACTTTTCAATCAATCAATGCAATTGCATGAAAAGATTTCTGATGAGGGGTATTATCGTGTAAAAACTGAACGAAAGTACATCCATGCAAATATGATGGGTGCATTGGGTTATAATACGCTTGCACATTATACTTCATTGACGGATAGGGATTATATTTTTGCTATGAAAAAGCTTGGCTATTCATCTTATTGGATGGAGGTATGTTCTAATGGGGGTACTAGAATTACAGATGCTGTGCTTGCAAATAAATATACAATAGGGTCAAAAAGTTTTGATTCAGAGTATGCAGAACTTGTTTATACTGATGATTTATTTAATATTTATAGGAATAACCTGTATTTACCTGTTGGGATAATTACTGATGCTAAAAGTATGGCTGAATTAAACTTTGTAGATAGGGTATCTATACAGAAAGATTATGCAGAAATGCTATTGGGTAATAGTGATATAGTAAAAGAATATGGAATGTCAGAAATGATAAATGTTGATTATTCTTATTCAGATGATAGGCACCATATATGGATTAAAAATTTAGAAAATAAGGTTTCCCAGATAAGCTATAAACTGCACATTCAAGGCACTCAAGAATTATATTTTGATTTATTCGATAATCTAAGTACGGATGTTTGGGAGGAGCAGTATAATTCAGTTTCAGTTTATGTAAATGGTAAAGTTTTAGAAAGTTATTACCCGAACCAACTTAACAATGGGATATTAAGGCTCGGTACTTTTACAGATGAGGATGTAATTGTCGATATCAAAATTCTTAAAAAGATTGATGTTAAGTCGTTTGCAGTTTTTGGAGTTGATTTGGATAGATTGAATGAGAGCATACAAAATATTAAAACTATTGATGTAATGCATGGTGGGAATGAATTTTATACTGAATGTAATGCAAGTGAGGAAGAATATCTCTATCTTGCAATACCATATAATGAAGGATTCAATATTACTATAAATGGTGAGAAAACAAATGCCATTAGAGTAAATGACTGCTTTATGGCACTTAAATTAAATGAGGGAAGAAATGAAATAAGGATTAAATTTTATCCACAGGGCTTTATTATTGGGCTGTGCATCTCATTTTTAGGTCTTGCAATTATTATACTAGCTGTAATACTTAGAGAGAAGCTTAGAATAAACCTCAATAAACTTACAAAATATAAATTCACAAATATAATCACAGTCGCTTTATTTATTGGCATAATTATTTCTGTGTATATTTTCCCAACTATAATATCGATTTTAGCACTTTTTAAGGAGTAGGTATGTCGGTTATTTTTAAACAAGAAATTATAATGCTTTTGCTTATTATCGTAGGAATACTCTGTTTTAAGATAGGAATAATTACACCGAATGGAAGAAAGGATATATCATCACTTGTTCTTTCGGTT
>JAAYSW010000031.1 GCA_012523875.1 Clostridiales bacterium | reverse complement strand
TTTTCATATGGTGTAGCCCATATATCATAAATTACGCCATTTACCATGACCAAATCTACAACATCTCCAATTTCTGTTCCAGCGATATAATCAAATATATACCTATCATCCACCATCATTCTATTAGCATCAAGATTTATTTTCGTTATTAAACCATTGGTTAGTATGAATTTTGGAGCTTTTGTTGTTTCAGATTCAGAAGTTAATACATCTGTAATTTGTGTTGTATATTGTCCATCATAAGTAGTTACTACCGTAGTTTGTGTAGATTCCTCTGGATTATAAACTGGCTCAGTAGTAGTTGCTTCAAGAACTGATACCTTATAAGCATTCAATTGCATTGGATAGCTTTCCATGAAAATTCCATCTGATTCAACATAAACATAACTTCCAGCCTGTAGATTAGGCATATCGTCGCAATAAACAACAGTTCTACCATATGAACTATAATGCCAATCAACCATTATGCTAGTTTCGCTAATTACTTCGACTACAACACCATATAAATAAGTAATCTCTTTCTCCGTTCCAACCGATGTAATTATATAATCTGCTTCTGTTGTAGTTGCAAGCACGGCAGTGCTAGCTGAAGCAATCATAGCTACTGACATCATGCCGCACATGAACTTTTTGAATAAATCCCTATTATTCATTAAAAACACCTTCCTTTTTATAATATATTTTCATTGGGGAAATACTTCTAAAGTTATCCCCTTACTATATTAACTTCATATAGCAAGAAAAGGTTTCATTTTTATAACTCTGTTATTTATTTTCTATAGTAGCTTTATTCCTATTAATATATTTATAAAGATTTATACTTCCCTCTGAATTATATGCCTTTTTGAGCTGTTCAGCAGAATTATATATCTCGGAAAATTCTCCATCTGCTGTCATAAGGTAATTCCCATACCATAGTCCAAAAAAAGACCACATTGATTTATCCCTAAACATATTATCAATATTAGGTACAATTCCACATTCACTAATAGCTAAAAGTTTTTTTGATTCTGTAACCTTATTAAGCCATTGGTATTGTTCGACACGGCTACCAAAATCCGTTTCACCAGTAAGATAAATATCTAATGATGCAATATCATACATATTGCTACTTACAGTATAATCTTTATCTTGACCGTTCCAAATCCAAATCAAATTATTTAGTTCATGGTAATATGTTTGGCGTGAATATAGAAGTCCCCAAAGCCATTGATAAGCCGTAGAACCTGAGCCACCCCACCAAAACCATTCCCCACCCGCCTCATGCAATGGTCTCCATAAAACGGATATATCATTTTCTTGTAATATTTTCAGCTGTTCAGAAATAGCATCGATATCCTTGATTAATGCATAACATTCAGAAGATATTTCACCGTTCTTATATAAATCGTGAATTTCACTCAGATCTAATCCTGCAATGTCAATGGATGTAACCGCTTTTGATAAATTGAAATCAGAAGATGCTTTGTAAACACTTGCTCTACCGATTGGTGCATTCCAGTACCACATAAGCCCAACAATACCGCCCCTCTTATTCCAATCAATGCAAGCCTCCGTTTCCTTTGTATCACGCTGACCATTAAGCGAATATCCACCAATATCACCAAAGCGAATTGCAGGGTATTGCTCAGTTACATTATAAATAATATCAATCTCAAGGTTTTTTTCATTCGATGCATACTGCCCTGTAATAATGCTTTTACCATAACATTCAGTTAAATACTTCATCAATTCTTTTGTAGTTTGATTTGAGTTTTCATTGCAAAGTTTAGGGCTTATATCATAATTTATCTCATCAAGGTTTTTATTGTCAGAAACCTCAATATAATCTAAGTCAAAATCTCCATCAATCTCCATAATCGAGATTTCAGCAGAGCCTTCCTCTAAAAACAGACCATAGAATGTAGCCTTAATAAATTTGTCCGTTTCATTCTCTTTTATTTCAAATTCCCCAACCTTCTTGCCATTAACCATCAATGCATTTTTAACATTATTATTCGATGCGATACAAAGCGTTATATCATAATGCTGTGATGTAGCAACATCCACCATTATCTTCACTTTATTTTCATAAGCCTTATTAAATCCACTAACATATCCATCGCCCGAATAGCCCTCTCGTGCCTCAGTTATGAACAAATCTCCCATCAACTCGGAATTTTCTGCTTCAACCACTATAGAAGTTTCCTGCTTGATAATTTCAGGTATCGACACTGGATATTTCTCTGCCTTAGCATTACCTATAGATGTATGCCCAGGGGTTAAAGCATCCCCTTTTGCATTACCCTTATTATCAGCATTACTAAAAGTGTTGCTTATGGGGGAACAAGAGTTAAAAAGCATTAATGCCATAAGAATTAGTGCCATGAATTTTACCATTCTCATTGTTTTCAACCTCTATAAATTACTATATACTTCTTGCCCACTTCTGTATTTATAAACAATCCCTCATCACTTGTGCATGCACCAATTAATACATCATTACTAAAAACATCTGCATCTGCATTAGTTTTTAATTGGAATGAACCCCCATTAATTGATAATATCTCAGCTGATGTTAATTTATTATCCTTCCACTCAATACTAACTTCATAACCACCCCTTGCACGAATCCCCTTTATCTCACCGCTTTGCCATTCCTTTGGCAATGCTGGCAAGAGATGAATTGTATCATTATGACTTTGCATTAAGGCTTCTACAATCCCAGCTACCCCACCAAAATTGCCATCTATCTCGAAAGGTGGATGTGATGCAAGTAGGTTATTATTCGTTGAATTTGATAATAGCTTTTGTATATTTTCAAAAACCATTTGTCCATCTAATAGCCTTGCCCAAAAATTAATAATCCATGCCCTGCTCCAACCAGTATGCCCACCACCATGAACAAGTCTCCTTATGAGTGTTGCTCTTGCTGCTTTTGATAGAATAGGATTTTCAGGTGAGATTTCGTTTGATGGATAAAGTGCAAAAAGTTGTGAGATATGTCTATGCCCAGCCTCAGAATCGCTATAATCCTCAAGCCATTCTTTTATTTGACCATATTTCCCAACCTCTATTTTAGGCAGCTTTTCAATAATAGATTTTAATTTATTTGCAAATTCCCTATCCCTTCCCAAAATTTCTGCACTTTTAATTAAGTTATTAAATAAGGCTTTAATAATCTGTGTATCAATTGATGGTGCAATGCAGAGGCTTCCCTTTATGCCCTCGTCTGTAATATAGCTATTTTCAGGCGATACTGATGGGCAAGTTACTAGAGTTCCGCAAGAATCTTCAACAAGGAAATCAACACAAAATTCTGCTGCTTCCTTCATTGTATCATACTTTTCTGCAAGGAAATCTAAATCTTGAGTATATTCATAATGCTCAAATATATGTAAACATAGCCAAGCAGCACCCATAGGCCATATCGATGCGGGTGCATATATATCCTGTGGTGCAGTATCCCCCCAAATATCAGTGTTGTGATGGCATACAAACCCCCTACAATTATACATCTCTCGTGCAGTTTTCCTACCATCCTCCCGAATCTTTTCAATATGCTCAATTAAAGGAAGATGGCATTCAGAAAGATTACAGCTTTCAGCACACCAATAATTCATTTGGGTATTGATATTAAGGCAATAACGACTACCCCATTTAGGTTGCATATCCTTATTCCATATCCCTTGCAAATTCATAGGGAGAGTACCCCTGCGACTTGCTGAAATCATAAGATAACGCCCATAGTTAAAATAAAGCTCCGTTAGTTTATTATCATATCTAACACTACCTTGGTCTGCTTCTCCAAAGCCATTATTGCTAAGTCTTAGAATTCTTTTATCAGTTGTACGCTCCGATTCGCCCTCGCTATTATCACAAAGTGAAAAGCTTGTTCTATTAAAGAGTTCTTGATAATCCTCAATATGCCTAGCCCTTAATTCAGAATATTTACAAGATAAAGCATTCTGGACATCATTTAGAGTTCCTGATACATAGTCACCCATACGATACCCTGTCTGAGCACCAAGAACAAGAGTTACCTCGTCAGCGTCTTCAACACAAAGACTGCCACCAAGCGTGTAAACTCTGCCTCCCTTTGAGGTTGCAGACAATGCAGCTGAAAAGAAAACTCCATCAACACTTCCACTACCAGCAGTTAAAATCAAGGTATTGCTATTATATGGACGATTATCATCGTATAGATTATAAGCCCTATCAAGCCTTGAAGATAAGCTTATTGAGCCAGGTTTATCCGCTATAATATGTACTATAAGCACATCATCAGGGTATGATGAAAAAACTTCCCTAGTATATTTTACATCGCCCACGGTAAACTCAGTGGTACAGATAGCATTCTCCAAATCAAGATAACGCCTATATCCCTCATACTTATCCGTATTTTTCATATTTATATATAAATCACCAAGGGGAAGATAATGCCTTGAATCAGCTCCCACTCCAGTCATGGTCTTCATCGCTAAATCTTCTGCTTCCCTTACTTTTCCGCTAAACAGTAAACTGCGTACCTCGTTTAAATTATCACTAGCATCAGGGTTTATTCTATGCCTTTTTCCCCCAGACCATATTGATTCTTCATTTAAATTTATCAGTTCCTCGCCTACTCTACCGTAAACCATACCACCAATTCTTCCATTTCCAACAGGCAATGCACTATTGAAATCTATCGCTGAGCTTTTATACCATAAAACTGCGTTCGTATTCATTGCAGTTCCTCCATATCTTCTATTTTATTATCGTGAATAAATAATAGTTTTTCATTTATTAAAAGGTAGATTTCACATATTAAGCTTTTTAAAAATTCCCTTTGAATCCCTTTAATAATACTAGCACATTTCTCGCATATTTACAATGCTTATTTAAAAAATTGTTACGCTTTCAATTAGTTAAATTAGCACCTCCTTTTTTTGAAAAATACTAATATCCTGTGATAAATTTGATTAACACTGATTTTTAGTTTATAATAATAGTTGTACTAAAGTTTTATAAAACGAACTAATTGATTTATAGGATTAATCTAATTGTACACGGTATATCACTAATTTCCTAAGGAAGGGTAATGAATTTTTTCATTATACAGGGTGTATTAGATGGAGGTTGCTTTTGCAATACTACTTTTATTTATTTTATATCATATAATTGATAATAATATTACTTGGATTACTAAGCATAGCTTAATTTTCGATTCCTTGCCTAAAGAATTTAGCGGAAAGAAAATTATACAGCTTGCTGATTTACACACAAAAACATTTGGTAAAAATAACAACCGTCTTATTAAGGCTGTAAAAAAACAAATGCCTGATTATATTTTGCTATGTGGAGATATGGTCAGCCGTGATTGCTCAGAGTTTACTTCTCTTGAAAACTTGCTTTGTAGCTTATCTGAAATATGCCCAGTTTATTACTCCTTGGGTAACCATGAAATAGATATGCCAGAAAAAAAGAAAACTAAACTTTTTGCAACAATAAAAAGAGCAAATGTTACCCTATTAAATAATGAAACAAATATTATAAAAATAGGTGGTAGCTTTATACAAATTGCAGGCATATCACTTTTTAGGGAAAACTATCGCCGCAGGGATACTAAATATAAAAATCTCAAGGGCTATAAATTAGGCGATTTAGAGAAAGCTATTGGTTCAAGACAGGGCTTTACAATTCTGCTTGCACATAATCCTCTCTTTGCTAGAGCATACTCCGAGTGGGGTGCCGATTTAATATTATCTGGTCATGTGCATGGTGGGGTTATCCGCTTGCCATTCATCGGTGGATTGCTTTCCCCTGAACGCAAATTCTTCCCAAAGTATTCTAAAGGGATTTATGCACTTTCATCTTCCATTATATCAGTTTCAAGAGGACTTGGAAAGTTGAGAATATTCAATCCACCAGAAATAGTAATGATAGAGTTAATTGGGGCTTAAAAATTATAATTAATATAAAATATATTATGTTTAATACTAAAAATTATGGTTATAATAATGCTTGAAAAGGAGGTATTATTATGTCTATCACTAATCAACAATATGATCAAATGGTTAAGGATTCCTCACCACCTTCAAAAAGCATTAAAAATATACCTGTTGCTTTTTTAGTTGGGGGGATGATTTGCACAATCGGGCAAGTAATTTTAAAAGTTTTTGAAAATTATAATTTTGATAGGATATCAGCAAGCACTTGGCTTTCAATAATTCTTATTCTTACAAGTGCAGTTCTTACTGGATTTGGTTTGTATGAAAAGATTGCAAAACATGCCGGTGCTGGAACGCTTGTTCCTATAACAGGCTTTGCAAATTCCGTTGTATCGCCAGCTTTAGAATGCAAAACAGAGGGGTTTGTACTTGGTGTCGGGGCAAAAATCTTTACAATAGCTGGTCCTGTAATTTTATATGGCACTGCTGCCTCCATCATTTATGGGCTTGTCTATTATTTGTTTTTATAAGTTTTTATAAAAAGCGGTTCAGAATTTTGACTGTTCCGCTTTTGATGTTTCTACCATTTATTTTATTTTAACCCCTTGAATTATTATCCAAAAAAGTTTATAATGAATTATAGTGAAGTTTATAATAATTAAGATTGGACTGATTATCTATGCTTAAAGAAATACTTAGTAATGAGGTTTGTGCTAAATGCAAGATATGTTGTACATTTGACCGATATGATGTTTGGGAAACTCCACTACTAACTCGTGTTAATGTTGAACGCATATTTTCTATTAATCCAGATATAAAATTTATTAAAAAAGATAATTCCTATAGCTTTAAAATTAATGAATTGAATGATGATGAACTTTTTTATTGTCCAATGCTTGACCATAATAAAGGCTGTATTTTAGGTGATGAAAAACCCTTTGATTGTAGGATTTGGCCATATAGAATCATGAATCTCAACGGTAAAAGAGTTATAGCAATTTCACCCATTTGCAAGGAAGTATATAATCACCCACTGGGTATGCTCGTTGATTTTCTAAAAAATGAACTTCTCGATAAAATAACTACATATGCAAATACTTTTCCAGAAGCTGTTAAGCCTTATGATAATTTATACCCTATTCTTTATGTTGAGGATTAAATTTCTTAATTTTATCACCAAATCTTACATTGTAAATTTTATAGCCAAATTATAAAATTTGTGTATAATTCGTTCTTAAAGGCAAACAATAGAAAAGCAACCCGCTTATACTTTTAAGATTATCTTTTGCCGTGTGAAGTCATCTATTATAATTAATGTATTTTGGAGGTAATATTAATGAAAGCTACTGGAATTGTAAGAAGAATTGATGATCTTGGGCGTGTAGTTATTCCCAAGGAAATAAGACGAACTATGAGGATTCGTGAGGGTGACCCTCTTGAGATTTATACTAGCAATGACGGAGAGGTCATCTTTAAAAAATATTCAGCTATTAATGAAATGTCTGATAATGCAACGCAGGTTGCTGATATTATGTATAAGCTTGCCAGTTGTCCTGTTGTGGTTTTTGATAGGGACCATGTTGTAGCAGTTGCTGGTTTTCAACGAAAAGAATTCCTTGAACGCCGTGCATCAGCACAACTTGAAGATTTAATGACAAATCGTAAACAACACTTTGCTACAGGAGATGATGATTCAAGATTTGTGCCTGTTGAGGGTGTTGATAGGGCTGCAGTTGCTTGCCAACCTATTATATCTTCAGGAGATGTTATAGGAGCAGTTGCTTTTATGGAATCGGATGAAAATACTAAAACAGCATCTGAACAACAAATTAGCTTAATTCAAGCATCTGTACAGTTCCTCGGGAAACAGGTTGAAGGATAACTGTAGAAACTTTACACAGATAAACAGCACCCAAACCTTGTGGTTTGAGTGTTGTTTAATTTTATATTACATTATATTTCATTGTAAGCATGCTAGGTTTTAGATTTATAACATAAGGTTATGGTTAATGTTGAAACTTTCATAGTATAATGATTGATTTTAAGAAATAATTCTGATATAATAATAATATCTTTAGTGAATTGAAATCATATTTGGAGGTGCTTTTTTGGAAGCATTAAGGCTTAAACCTGAATTTAAAAATTATATTTGGGGGGGAACTAAACTCCGTGATGAATATAATAAAAATTGTAATTATGAAAGGGTCGCTGAAAGCTGGGAGTTAGCTTGCCATAAGGATGGTAATTCTATAATTGAAAATGGTGAGTATTCTGGATTAACACTTGAAAAATATATCGAAAG
>JAAYSW010000207.1 GCA_012523875.1 Clostridiales bacterium | reverse complement strand
GTTACACTTCATTTACTTCACGAACGCTTGTGTTGTTGTTCATTTTGATTTTAATCTCTGTTCAAACTTAATACAAAAAAATTATCATTCGCATTAAGCTCATTCACAAGGATTGTGCTAACAAAATACCTAACATCATCCATAGCATGGTCATTCTCCTTAACTGGAATATCCTCTCCAGTCCTCTCACTCCAACAATAAAGCGTAAATTCCCTTAAACAGTCCTCACAACTTTCCGAAAACATAAGCTTGTCCTGTTTTAACGCATCACTAACACGCCTAATACCACTTATAACATCATTTTTTGCAGGTATTACTTTAAATTTCCCATGCCGTCTAACGCATTCAATAAAACTTGCTGCTGAGGGGTCGATAACAACGCATTCTATCTTTACATCATCGGCAAGCTGTTCAAGTGCTGAATAATGTTCTTCATCAGTTCGTGATTGTCCTTCCACTTTTGATGAGTAATAATACTCTTTTAAACGGTACCATTTACCACCACACTCCCCCCATAATCCAAATGATGAGGGATTGACTGTACCATAGTCGCATGAGATAATAAATCGCTTACATTTTGGAGGATTTACGAAAGTATGCTTTGCCTTATTGAACATTGGGTAAACAATTCCACTTGAGGATGTCCACTTCCCAAGAATGAATCTATCATAAAAAACTCCCGAATATAATCGCTCATAACGCTCTCTAATTGGTTTTGAAAGTGAGGGGTTATCTTTCATTTTAAAGTGCAAATATAGAGCTTTTTTTTCGCCAGCTTTTTTAATCCATTCCTTATAAAACCAATGGTACGGGTTGTCAGGATTGCAGTTAAACCAGAGCTTTGAGCCAGTTACTGAACAACGTGCAAGTGCCTGTTCAACAAAGGAACGTGGCATTAATGCTACTTCGTCAAGGAAAACTCCACAAAGGGTTATACCCTGAATTAGTGACGCTGAAGCACTATCCTTACCGCCAAAAAGATAAAATCTATTGGTGATATTACATAGCGTAATATCGATATAATTTTTGCTAACCTTTTCGATACAAGTAAATCCAAGTTGCCCCATCATTTGTATAAGTGGTGTCATAACATTGCGTTTTAGTGAAGTTATTGTTTTTCCACAGATAGCAAATGCCCCGTTTTGGAAACTCGTCATAGCCCATGAAATAAAGCCAATTGACATGGACATTGTTTTTCCGCTTCGTACAGCACCATCACAAATAATTGCATCATAACAACAATATTTTCTTGTACTCCACCACTTTATTGCAAGCTGTTGCTTTTGAGAGAATTTCTTAAATTTCATTATTATCCTCTCCCTCAAGATTATCTGAACCCCTTAATGCATTGATAAAGCTTACTGCTGAGTTTTCAGAATTGGAACTGTTTGCATAGTCAAACATTTTTTCTAATGCCTTTTGCCTATCAAATAGCTTTACATCAACTCCACCACCTTTAACACGTTTAATTTCTGAAACATTAAATAAATCAAGCCCAGATATTTGCGAGGGTGATGGTAATTCCTCCGAGAACACAAGATACGCTGCATCATTTGAATTTCCAAAAGCAAGACGTTCTAATCCAGAGTGAATAAGCATTGTCCTCATTGGTGCGATTAAGTTTGAAAGCTGTTTAATTACCCTTTGGCTACTGCTCATTTGCAGTGTTTTAATTCCTTCATAAAAGGCTGTTTCTGGTGGAAATCCAGCTTTTATAGCTGCCTCATAAACATTCCCAAGTTTAAGATAAAGGTAACAGAAAAGCTTTCTATTAATTTTTTTGCTCTCCAATGTAATCCTCCTTTTTTTATAAGCTACGGTATACACCGTTCACTAATAGCTTAAAAAAGAGGAAATGTGTATGCTAATATACACATAAATAAAATATTTTTAATTTTTATAAGTCTTTTGTATTTAATGGAACTTTAACTATATTGATAAATAAATTGTTGAAATCTTTTTATAAGTATATGGTTGACAAAATGACAGGTTGTCATATATAATATAAATTGAGTTGTAGTATACATTTTAAAGGGGGTAATAATGTATGCCTACATCAACCTTTTTTAATTTGCCTCCAGAAAAGCACGAAAAAATCGTTACCGCAATAAAAAATGAACTTGCACGTGTTCCCTTTGATGAGGTTTCTATTAATAGGATAGTCCAAGATGCTGGAATATCAAGAGGGAGCTTTTATCAGTATTTTGAAGATAAATCCGATATGTTGGATTATGTTCTCAAGGAATATCACGAACGGGTATATAATGATATAAAAAACAGCCTTCGTAATAATAATGGGGATATTTTTAAGATGTTTGGGAGCATATTGGATTTTACCATACAATTTGCGAACGAAGAAAATATGGAAGATTTCTGTAAGAATGTGTTTTCAGATATAAGGATTATTACAGATACCTTTCCAAAGCTTTCACTGGATAAAACAATAATAGATTTTTATAATTCTATTGAAAGTATTGTAAACCTCGAATTACTTGAAATTAATAATGAGTCGGATTTTTTGCATATGTTTGAAATTTTGCTCTCGCTTTCAAGGGATGCAATAGTTGAATTGTTTTTGGATATTTCTAAGTATGAATCTATCAGGGCAAAACATATAAATAAATTGGAACTTTTAAAAAGAGGTTTTCAGAGGAGGAGTTGTTAAATGTTTGAATTAAAAGAAATAAAAAAGACCTACAATGTAGGCGATGTCGAAACAAAAGCTTTGGATGGTATTAGCGTTGCGTTTAGAGAAAAAGAATTTGTTGCTATTCTTGGAACAAGCGGTTCTGGAAAAACCACTGCCTTAAATATCATAGGTGGGCTTGACCGATATGATTCAGGGGATTTTGTAATTAAAGGTAAAAGCACAAAAAACTTTAACGATAAGGATTGGGATGCTTATCGTAATAATTCAGTTGGGTTTGTATTCCAAAGTTATAATCTTATAGCTCATTTAAGCATTATTGCAAACGTTGAACTTGGAATGACATTGAGCGGTGTTTCAAAATCTGAAAAAAGAAAACGAGCAATTGATGTTCTTAAAAAGGTTGGGCTAAAGGATCATCTACATAAAAAACCAAACCAGCTTTCTGGGGGACAGATGCAACGTGTTGCTATCGCAAGAGCGTTAGCGAATGACCCTGAAATATTGCTTTGTGATGAGCCAACGGGAGCCTTAGATTCTACCACCAGTGTTCAAATTTTAGATCTTATAAAAGAGATTGCAAAGGATAAGCTTGTTATTATGGTAACCCATAACCCAGAGCTTGCTGAGAAATATGCGGATAGAATTATTAAGTTTGAAGACGGGAAAATTATTTCAGATACGCATACTCATATTGAACAACCAAAAAAGGATGAATTTAAACTTACAAAAACAAGCATGAGCTTTTTTACAGCTCTAGGGCTTTCGTTCAATAACCTTAAAACTAAAAAAGGACGCACTTTTTTAACTGCATTTGCTTCAAGTATCGGTATTATCGGAATTGCGTTAATTCTAAGCCTTTCAACAGGATTTCAAAAGCAAATCGATAAATTCCAAGCGGATGCAATGAATGAATTTCCAATCCAAATCTTTCAATCATCAACAACTGCTAATATCGAAAATATTGAAAACTATCAAGACGTTGC
>JAAYSW010000206.1 GCA_012523875.1 Clostridiales bacterium | reverse complement strand
GTGTGAAATTCGGAAGCCCTCCATTTGATGCTATTAAAGATGTATCAAATTCGCTATTAAAAGCTAAATCAGGCTCAAGACTTTCATTAAAGGAATTGATGGAAATTGGTAGAGTGCTTGTTCAGATAAAAATGCTAAATGATTGGTATAAGCATTGTGCAAATCTTGAAAATGAGTTAAGCTACCTATTTACAAGACTTATGCCGAATGAATATCTTCAAAAAAAGATTGAAACATCAATTATATCAGAAGATGAAATATCTGATTCCGCTAGCACAGAACTTGCTAAAATAAGAAGAAAAAAGTATCAAGCTAGTATGAGGGTTCGTGAGAATCTTGATAAAATGATTCGTTCAGCTACGATTCAAAAATACCTGCAAGATGCAATTGTAACGATTCGTGATGGTAGGTATGTTCTCCCTGTTAAGGCAGAGCATAGGGGAGATGTACAAGGTCTAATACATGATACATCTTCAAGTGGACAAACATATTTTATTGAACCAATGTCAATTGTTGAGGCTAATAATGATATCAGACTCCTTGAAAGTAAAGAACTTGAGGAAATTGATAGGATAATAATGGAGTTATGCTCTGAATGCGGTAAGTCGGCTGATGTAATTATAGATAATTATAATACTTGTGTTGAATTGAATTTATATTTTGCAAAATCAAATTTAGCTACTAAAATGAAAGCAACAACCCCTATCATCTCAAATGATGGCATTATATCATTAAGAAAGGCAAGGCATCCCCTAATTGATAAAGAAGAGGTAGTGCCTATTGATATATCGCTTGGGGAAAATTATCAGGCTTTAATTATTACTGGTCCAAATACAGGGGGAAAAACTGTTGCTTTAAAGACTACTGGACTATTAACATTAATGGTTATGTGTGGTTTACTCATACCTGTATCAGATGGAAGCAAAATATCAATTTTTAAGAATATCCTAGCGGACATAGGCGACAATCAAAGTATTGAACATAGCCTATCTACTTTTTCATCACATACTAATAAGGTTATAGAGATAATAAAGCTTGCCGATAAAAATTCACTAATCTTATTGGATGAATTAGGTTCAGGAACGGATCCAATAGAAGGTGCAGCATTGGCAATTGCTATTATTGAAAAGCTAAAATCTAAGCAATCTAAGCTTATGGTAACAACTCACTATCAGGAATTAAAAATGTATGCGGTAGAAAGTCATGGTGTAGAAAATGCATCATTTGAATTCGACATCCAAACGTTGCAACCTACTTATCGTTTAATTATTGGTTCACCTGGTAAATCAAATGCTTTTGAAATATCATCAAGTCTTGGAATGCCTGATGATATTATTGAAAATGCAAAAAACATGGTGGGTATCGAAAATAAAAGATTTGAAAATATTATAGAACAATTGGAAAATTCGAGGATTGAATTAGAAAATCAAAATCAAGAGATAAGAAAACTTAAAATTGAACAATTGCAAAATGCTGAAGAATTAAGAAAAAAGCTTGATGATTTTAATAAGAATAAAGAAAAGGAATTAGAACGAGCAAGGAATATCGCAAGAAGTATTATTGAGAATACAAAGGCACAATCTAATGAAATTATTGATGAATTAGAAAAAATACGAAAAGAAAAGGATAAAGAAAATTTTTCTCATGCTGTTTCTAGGGTGAAATCAAGGAGCAGGCATGGTCTTAATAAAATGTATGATACTGCAAACCCTATTGAAAAGAAACAAGATTCAAACTATAAATTGCCTAGACCACTTAAAAAAGGGGATAGCGTATTAGTTACTGATATTGATAAAAAAGGAATTGTAATAAGTGAATCAGATGGTGATACAATTCTAGTTCAAGTTGGAATAATGAAGACGAAGGTTGACATTAGCAAATTACGTTTACTAGAGAGTGAAAAGGTAACATATAAGAGTAAGTCTATATCATCAACAAAAAATATAAAAAGTAAGATAGAGCGTAGTGCAGAATTGGAATTAGATATAAGGGGTTGTTCATCTGATGAAGGCATTTACGAGCTTGAATCCTTCATAGACAATGCCATTATGTCTAATATTGGAGCACTTACAATCATTCATGGAAAAGGAACTGGAGTTTTGCGTTCTGCGATTCAAGAACATTTACGTAAAATGCAATCGGTTAAATCATTCAGGTTTGGAGTTTATGGTGAGGGTGGGGATGGAGTAACAATTGTTGAGTTGAAATAAAATTATACTTTTGTTATAATATACTAAGGAGTAAGATATGGATTTACAGGAATTAAGAAATAAAATTGATAAGGTTGATAGGGAGATATTGAGCTTATTTATAGAGCGTATGGATTTATGTGAGCAAGTTGCCCAATATAAAATAGAAAATTCTCTTCCTGTTTTTCAAGGTAATAGAGAACAAGATATAATTAATAATATAAAGAAAAACACTCCAGATAACCTAAAAAGTGGTGCAGTTGCTCTATTTTACAATATAATGGATATAAGTAAATGCATCCAACAGGAAAAGTTGCTAAATGATAAGGTTTTCATAAAAGCCTTGCCCCTTGATTTAACCCAAACAAAAAAGGTGGGTTGCCAAGGTACATATGGTTCTAATTCAGAAATGGCAGCGGAGATGCTGTTTAATGATAGTGATATTTATTTTTACCATGAATTTGAGGATGTCTTTAAAGCAGTTGAAAATGGGGAAGTTGATTTTGGTATTTTGCCAATCCAAAACTCAACAACAGGTTCAGTTGCTCAAACATATGACCTTATGAAAAAATATAATTTTTACATAGCGAAGGTAGCAAGGCTGGAAATTTCTCATTGCCTTGTTGCGAAAAAAGGGACTATGCCCCAAGATATAAAATCTGTCTATTCGCACCCCCAAGCACTATGGCAATGTTCAGCATTTCTTTCTAAAAATAATCTTAATGCGATTCCATATGAAAACACTGCAACTGCCGCAAAATTTGTTTCAGAAAGTGATGAACCTATTGCAGCAATTTGCTCGAAAAGATGTGCAGAGCTTTATGATTTTGATATTATTTCTGATAATATTTCAGATTCCTATCCAAATTATACAAGGTTCATATGTATATCAAGGGATTTTCGTATGGATGAAGAAGCAAAGAGCATATCAATGTTGATAACCCTACCAAATATTCAAGGGAGTTTAATAAGATTACTTACCAAGTTTTTCGTCAATGGATTAAGTTTAGAGAAAATTGAAAGTAGACCACTTGCAGATGGAAACTTCAATGTTATGTTCTATCTTGATTTTGAGGGAAATATTAACGATAATAGGGTTTCAGCATTACTTAGTGAGTTAAAAAATGAATTTAGGAGTTTCAAGTTTTTAGGTAACTATAGCGAGATAATATAAAAACTGTATATAAAAGATAAGGTTAGGAAGGCAAACAAACACCCTCCTAACCTCTAATTATCCGTTAAGTCATATTCCTCCTCGGTATTACCTAGAGCTGTATTTATAATCCTGCTATAAAATCCAACAGGATTAAGTAAAATCTTTTCACCAATAAGCTTT
Source organism: Clostridiales bacterium (assembly GCA_012523875.1). Taxonomy (GTDB): domain Bacteria; phylum Bacillota; class Clostridia; order Oscillospirales; family Ruminococcaceae; genus JAAYPV01. Next base: position 2,202 of record JAAYSW010000206.1, on the reverse strand, counting down.
GCTTGCGTTAAATCTGGAGCAAATAGCTTCATATCAATTAAATCATCACTTAATTCTAAGCATCTAAAGTGTACATAATAACCCTTGTTTAGTTGAATATATTCAACTTTAACCTCGTTATTAAGCTTAAGTTTTGCGAAATATTTTAACGCAGCGCCAACCAATTTATCTCGAAACGATTTAGGCACATAGTGCTTGAACTTTTTAGCACATAGCCTGCCCTTATCAGTAAGCACATACCTTTCTACATCACTTTCATCAACTTCAATATTAATCGAAGCATTTTTCAGAAGAATATCAATAGCCTCTTGATAGAAAAAGTAATTAATAATTTCAGTACTAACAGCGATTTCAAACAGTTGCTCTGCTTCAATAGGACTATCAATCCTATGAAGCAAATAGCAAATTAAAATACTAACAGTATTGACATCCCTTAGCTCAAAGGATGCCATTTCAGATATTTTTGAATAGTTTTCCATGTTGCTTCCTTTATAAATTAACAAAAGTTTGGATAATCCATCATATGTGTTAGAATAGCAATATTTACAGCTGCCTCAACGCAAGGAACAGCCCTGGGCACAATACAGGGGTCGTGACGCCCCTTAATATTTACTATTTCATTTTTCATAGCACTATAATCAATAGTTTCTTGTGGTTGTGATATTGATGGGGTTGGCTTAATTGCAACATTCAAAGTTATTGGCATTCCTGAGGAAATTCCGCCTAAAATTCCTCCATGATTATTTGTTTTAGTTAGAACATGCCCCTTGTCATCTATATAAAATTCATCATTATTTTGGCTTCCAACCATTTTTGCACTAAGGAACCCAGCACCAAATTCTAGCCCTTTCACAGCAGGAATGCTAAAAATAAGTTGTGCAATGGTATTCTCTAGGCCATCAAAAATAGGGGAGCCAACACCTGCTGGAACATTTATACAAGCACACTCAATTATACCACCAAGCGATTCGCCACCATGTAGAGCTTTTTCAATATCTTCTACCATAAGTCTACCTTTTGCATCATCAATAACTGGAAACTTTTTATTTCTAATAGAAAGGATTTCTTTCCGAGTGATATTTATTTTATTAAATTTCACATCCTGTATATCATGAATTTCAGAAATATGTGCACCAGTATAAATACCACGCCTTTGTAAGATTTGTCCACAAATTGCACCAGCAAAAACAAGGGGAGCAGTAAGCCTGCCAGAAAAATGCCCTCCGCCCCTTACATCATTAAAACCCTTATATCTTAGAGCACCTGTATAATCGGCATGACCAGGGCGTGCAAGCCTTGAAATATTAGAATAATCTTGTGAGCGTGTATCTGTATTTTGAATAAATGCACATAACGGTGTACCTGTTGTTTTATTATTTACAAGTCCAGACATAATCTGTGGTAAGTCACTTTCTTGCCTTTGAGTTGAGGTTTTATCCTTCTTAGGAGCTCTTCTAGAAAGGAAGTGGGTTAATTCAGCAATATCAATATTCTCACCAGGTGGTAGGTTATCAATAACAACACCTATGGCAGATCCATGCGATTCGCCAAAAATTGATATAGAAATGCGGTCATTCCACATTGATGACATCGGCAATACCTCCTAAATTTATATAATCCTTAAAAAAGTTTGGATATGATTTATTAACTGCATCAGCATTTTGTATTATAATTGGTTTGATTGAGCGAGTGGCAGCAATAGCTAATGACATTACAATCCTATGGTCCCCAAAACTATCTGTAATCCCCCCGATAAATTCATTAATAGGTTTAATGATTAAACCATCATCAGTGGGTGTAATTTTTCCACCAATAGAGTTTAATACAGAAGAAATTGCTAAAAGCCTATCACTTTCTTTAATTTTTAAGCGGCTAGCACCAAAAATTCTAGAAGTACCATTACAGAAGCTACCAAGAACAGCGAGTATAGGCACTAAATCTGGTATATTTGTTGCATCAATATTAAAGCAATCCAAACTATTGTTATTATTATACCCTATTTCCTTCAATATTTCAATTACTTTTTTATCTCCCTGTAAGCTTTCGTTGAATAGGTTATCAATTTGCACGCTGTTTCCAATGGCATTGGCTACAAAAAAGAAAGCGGCTTGGGAGTAATCGCCCTCAATAGCGAGGTTCCTTGGTGAATATTTTTGATTACCTTTTATAAGATAGCCATCTTTAATTTCATTAATTAAAATT